>JAZOCG010000053.1:0-3783 GCA_045596345.1 Acutalibacteraceae bacterium | reverse complement strand
TCCAATAAATAACCCCATATACCACACTCGCCACCGTGCCATACACAATCACGGGACCCGCGATAATGAACATTTTCGCACCAAGCCCGAGAACGTAACCCTCTGCCTTGAACTCAATGGCGGGTGCAACAACCGAATTGGCAAAACCCGTGATCGGCACCAGCGTTCCCGCGCCGGCGTGCTTGGCGATGTTGTCGAACACCTGAAATCCCGTCAACACCACCGCGAGAAAGATCAGGCTCACCGATACCGTCAAGCGGGCATTCTGCTCGTTGAGACCCGCACGCTGCACGAGCTGAAAAATCACCTCGCCGATCGTGCATAATAATCCGCCAACCACAAATGCCTTCGCGCAATCCTTCAGCACCGGCGAGTTGGGTGATGCCTTCTTTGTCATCTGCTGATATTCCTTGTCCGACACCTGCATATCCTCTCTCCTCTCTTATCAGCGGTAGTATGACGCGATAGCCGATATTTTATGCGTTCAATGTCGAAACAAAGACGTGTTTTGGCAAAAAAATTCTTTACATTTAGAAAAAAATACTGTAGAATATTTCCATTCAAAGGAGACACAAAATACTGGAGGAATGTTACATGTCTTGGTTTTGGTTTTCAATTATCGCCCTGCTTTGCTGGAGCGGCTCGGATCTGTTTTCAAAGATCGGCTGCCGTGACGCCAAAGACCCGTACAGCCATCTGAAGATGGTGACTGCCGTCGGTATCGTGATGGGTATCCACGCGGCGTACGAGATCTTTATCGGCGGGGTGGACATCACCTGGCAGGTGATGCTGACCTATCTGCCCGTGTCGGCACTGTATATCCTCTCGATGGCGATGGGCTATCTCGGTCTTCGCTACATCGAGTTGTCCATCTCGTCTCCCATCTGCAATTCCTCCGGTGCGCTCGTCGCCATTCTGACCCTCTGCACCGCCGGCATCGGTGGTATCAATGGCTGGCAGCTCGCAGCGGTCGCCCTGGTATGCGTCGGTGTGATCGGTCTCGGTATTGTGGAAATGACCGAGGATGACGAACTGCGCCGTATGCGGCAGGAGAAATCCAATTATAAATACACCCGCTCGTTTATTGCACTCGCTCTGCCCATCGCGTACTGTCTGCTGGATGCGCTCGGCACTTTCGCCGACAGTCTGGTGTTGGAAACTCTCGACGAGGATCAAGCCAATGTGGCGTATGAGCTGACCTTCCTCGCGGTGGGTCTGCTCTGCCTCATCTACGTTGTCGGCATCCGTCGTCAGCGTCTGATCCCCAAGATGGAAGCCCCAAAATACGGCGGTGCGATCTTCGAGACCATCGGTCAGTTCTTCTACATCTACGCGCTCGCCGATGAGGAGCACGTCGCGCTGTCTGCGCCGATCATCTCCTCCTACTGCGCCGCATCGGTGCTGTGGAGCCGCCTCTTCCTCAAGGAAAAGCTGTCCTGGAAACATTACCTTACCATCTTCGCGGTGGTCGCGGGTATCGTCATCCTCGGCGTGTTCGACGGCTGATCATACGATCTTTTTTTGCAGGTATTCCGCTGTTGCGGAATACCTGCTTTTTTCATAAATAACTGGACTTTTTTTACAAAACATAGTAAGATAATAGCGTTATGACTTTTATGAAAGGAGAGCCGCTATGGAAAAATGGGAACTGCTTGACGAAAACGGCAACCCCACAGGCAAGATCATCGTACGCGGTGAGCCGTTGCTGCCCGGGCAATACCATCTCGTCGAACACATCTGGATCGTCGACTCCAAAGGGCGCATTCTCATCCAGCGGCGCGCCGACCACCTGCGCCTGATGGCGGGGTTGTGGGCGGCGACGGGCGGCAGTGCCATCGCAGGCGAAGACAGCGAGAGTGCCGCGCGCCGCGAATTGTTCGAAGAACTCGGCATCCGCACCGCCGCGGGAGAACTCGTCTACGGAGGACGGATGCGCCGTCGCAATTCCTTTACCGATATTTGGCTGCTCTACCGCGACATCGACCCCGCCACCCTGCGTCTACAAAAGGAGGAGGTCGCCGAGGCACGTTGGGCAACCCCCGAGGAACTGATCGAAAAGCTGCACGATCGCACCTTCCATCACTACGGCACGGCGTATTTTCAGTTCGTGTTCCGCGCCATAGAGCGCGGTCGCCGTACGCTGTACGTGACCGATCTCGACGGTACACTGTTGCGCGACGATGCCACGATTTCGCCCTATACGATCGAAACGCTCAATCGCCTCATCAGTCGCGGAATGCCGATCTCCGTTGCCTCTGCGCGCGGTACCATCGGCGTCGAACTGATCGGGCTTGATCGCATCCACTTTCGTCTTCCGATCATATCGCTCGGTGGCGTGCTTCTGTACGACCTCTACCGCAAACGCATCGTGCAATGCTGTGAGATGTCCACGCAAACCGTCGCGGCAGTGCTTGACGTATTCCGCTCACTTGGGCGATCACCGCAGCTCTATCGTCGCCGCGGCAACGAGGTACACATCTACTACACCACCCTCAACGAAACCGAAGCATCTTTTGTCAAACGCGTCGACGCGCAAGGACGTGGGTATGAGCGATTCTATCACAAAGTCGGACAGCTGCGCAGCAACCCCGCGATCTTCTTCAGCTGTCAAGGCACCGAGGTCGAGCAGAAACAGCTCGCCGAACAGCTTGCCGCCGTTCCCGGCATCCGTACGGTGTGCTATCGCGACACCTATTATGAGGACAACTGGTTCGTCGAAATCAGCCGCGAGGACGCGGACAAAGGCCGCGCACTGGAACGTCTGCGCGAGCGCATCCGAGCCGATCGCGTAGTGACCTTCGGCGACAACGTGAACGATCTGACAATGTTCCGCGTGGCGGATCTCGCCTGTGCCGTCGCTAACGCGACCGAGCAGACAAAAGCCGCCGCCGACACCGTTATTCTGTCAAACGAACAGGACGGTGTCGCACAGTACCTCAACGACATCTACAACAGGAGGCTTTAATGTGATACGCCACCTTATCAGCCGCTTTGTTAACGATCACCGGAACCTCCACTCACCGCAGGTGCGCTACGCCTACGGTCGGCTTGCGAGCGTGACGGGTCTGGTGTGTAATCTGTTGCTCTTTCTTATTAAACTACTCGCGGGTGTTCTCTCGGGTAGTGTCGCCATCATCGCCGACGCATTCAATAATCTCTCCGACGCGGGATCGGTGGTGGTGACATTGGTCGGCTTTAAGCTATCGAGCGCACCCGCCGACCGCGATCACCCCTTCGGTCACGGACGGATCGAATATCTCTCCGCCCTTGCGGTCGCCGTACTCATCATCCTCGCAGGCTTCGAACTGGCAACGTCGGCGGTGGATAAGATTCTGCATCCCGTCGCCGCCGAGGCGGACCTTCTCACCGTGATCATCCTCGTTGCCGCCATCGGTATCAAGCTGTGGATGGCGGCGTTCACCCGCCGCATCGGCAAGACCATCCGTTCGGATGCCCTGCTTGCCTCCGCGACCGACAGCCGCAATGACGTCATCTGTACCTCACTGGTGCTGATCTGCACCCTCGTCGGGCTGTTCACCGACATCGCACTCGACGGCTACATCGGTCTGGCAGTCGCCCTGTTCGTCATCTGGTCGGGCTTCTCGGTCATCCGCGAGACGGTATCACCCCTGCTTGGTCAGGCTCCCGACGAGCAGCTCGTGCAGGATATCGAGCAGACCGTGCTGGCGTATGACGGCGTGGTCGGCATCCACGATATGATGATGCACGACTACGGACCGGGACGTGTTTTCGTTTCCCTGCACGCCGAAGTGCCCGCTGACC
>JAZOCG010000052.1:0-3438 GCA_045596345.1 Acutalibacteraceae bacterium | reverse complement strand
CGATGTCATAGTCGAGGGACACGGGCTCCATCATCTGACCCATCGTGCCGTCGGCGAGCACCATCGCGGTCATACGGTACTTATCCGCGGGCTCAAAGCCTTTGACGGTGAGGTCCGCCATCTCCTGCACGGAGGCGGGGGCAAGCACCAGCATACGGAAGTCGCCGTGACCGCCTGCGCGGGTCGCCTGGAAATAATCCGACTGGCTCGGCTGGATACCGCCGAGACCGGGACCGGCGCGTTGTACGTTGACGATGGACGCGGGGAGATCCGCGCCCGCGAGATAGGACAGCCCCTCGCTCTTGAGCGCGATGCCGGGGGAGGAGGAGGAGGTCATCACGCGCTTGCCCGTGGAGGACACGCCGTACACCATATTGATCGCGGCGATCTCACTCTCCGCCTGCAGGAAGCAACCGCCGATCTTCGGCATCTTCTTCGCCATATAGGCGGCGATCTCCGTCTGCGGGGTGATGGGATAACCGAAATAATGACGGCAACCCGCCAGGATCGCCGCTTCGGCGATGGCTTCGTTACCTTTCATCAATACCTTATCTGCCATACTGGCTCACCTTACCTTTCTACCTTGATGATGCAGTCGGGACACATCATCGCGCAGGACGCACAGCCCACGCATGCCGCCTCGTCGATGATCTCGGCGGGGTGGTGTCCCTTTTTGTTGATCTTGTCTTTGGCAAGCTGCAACAGCTTCTTCGGGCAGGCATCCACGCACAGTCCGCAGCCTTTGCAGTTGTCGGTCTTGAATGTCAGCTTTGCCATATTCATTACTCCTTTTTGAGAGAATTTACATAAAGGGTTTATCCTGTAAGCGCAGGGGGAACAGATCGTTGATCCGCCCTCTCAGCGCATCGTACAGCGTTTCTTTTACGGTGGTCATCGTAAGCGGCAGTCCCGTCGCCTTGGCGACCTCGTTAGCGTATGCCATCGAGGAAAGCACATCGTCGATGGTGGTCTCTTCGCCGAGGTTGGAGTTATTGACCAGCCCCGTGAAGGGAATGCCGCACGCAGTCTCGATCTCCCGCATTACCTCGATGGTCGAAGCGGCGTCAGGGGTGAGGGGACGGTAGCGGTTGATGACCATCAGCATCGCGTAGTCGTCCTCCGCTTTGATCTGCTCGGCGAGCCGTCCGAGCGCGAGCGCGCCGCGGTCGTCGCCGCCGATGTCCAGCACGACGGTCTGCCCCTTGTCGTCCGTCACGGAATATAACTCCTGCGGGAGAGCGGGGATATCGACGTTGCTGTTGGCGTAAGGCGAGCAGATGAGGCGAATGCCGCGCTCGTCAAACTCTTTCATACTGTCCTTGGTGCGGAAATACGGGTTGACGATGTCGAGATCGGCGACCGTCACGCGCTCGTGTTGTTCACGCAATTTGAACGCCAGGTTGACCGCTACGTTGGTCTTGCCGCTGCCGTAATGCCCGCACAGGATGGTTAAGCGTTTGGTTGTCATATTGACCACCCCTTACAACTTGTTGCGCTGGATCTTACCGCTGACCGTCTTGGGCAGGCTGTCGCGGAAGACCACGATGCGGGGGTATTTGTAGGGAGCGGTGCGCTTCTTGACGTAGTCCTGAATTTCTTTCTTCAGTTCGTCACTCGGCTCGGTGCCGTCCACCAGCACGATGCTCGCCTTGACGACCTGACCGCGTACCTCATCGGGGGCGGCGGACACGCCGCATTCGAGAACGTAGGGAAGTTCCATAATAACACTCTCGATCTCAAACGGTCCGATACGATAGCCGGAGGACTTGATGGCGTCGTCGACGCGACCGACATACCAGTAGAAGCCGTCCTCGTCCATCCAGGCGGTGTCGCCCGTGTGGTAGAAGCCGTCGTGCCATACCTCGGCGGTCTTGTCGGGGGCGTTGTAGTAGCCGGTGAACAGACCGCAGGGCGCGCCGTCTTTGACGTTAACGACGATCTCGCCCGTTTCGCCCGCGGGCACGGGATTGCCGTCGGGGTCAACGATGGACACGTCGTAGATCGGAGCGGGCTTACCCATCGAGCCGATCTTGTGGGGTGCGCCGACCATATTGCCGATGATCATCGTGCTCTCGGTCTGACCGAAGCCTTCGATGATCTGCAGTCCCGTCGCCTTTTCGAATTGGCGATAGACCTCGGGGTTGAGTGCCTCGCCCGCGGTGGTCATATGTTTGACGGAAGAGAAATCGTATTTGGAAATGTCCTGCTTGACCATCATACGCAGCATCGTCGGCGGGGCACAGAAGGTGGTGATGTGATATTTCGCAAACATCGGCAGGATATCCGCCGCGTCGAAGCGGTCGAAGTCGTACACGAAGGTCGCCGCCTCGCACAGCCACTGACCGTAGAGTTTGCCCCACATCGCCTTCGCCCAGCCTGTGTCGGAGATGGTGAAGTGCAGACCGTCGGGATCGGCGTCGTGCCAATACCGCGCGGTGTGGAAATGTCCGAGGGCGTATTTGTAATTATGTGCCGCGATCTTCGGGTAGCCCGTGGTGCCGGAGGTGAAGAACATCAGCATCAGGTCATCGCCGCCGGGGGCATCCTCGGTGCGAGCGTAGCGGGTGGAATACAGCGTGTATTCTTCATCAAAACTGCGCCAGCCCTCGCGGCTGCCGTTCACGATCAGCTTATGCTTGAGATCGGGGCAGTGCGCGGCGGCGAGCTCCACCTGATGAGCAGTGTCGCCGTCGGCGGTACACAGCACCGCCGATACGCCCGCCGCTTGGAAGCGGTAGGTCAGATCGTGCTCAACGAGCTGGTTGGGCGCGGGGATCGCGATCGCACCGAGTTTATTGAGTCCGATCATCGCGAACCAGAACTGGTAATGCCGCTTTAAGATGAGCATCACGCGGTCGCCCTTTTTAATGCCGAGGGATTTGAAGTAGTTGGCACACTGGGCGGACGCTTTTTTGATGTCCTTAAAGGTGAAGCGACGCTCGGTGTGGTCGCGGGAGATGTGCAGCATCGCGAGCTTATCGGGTTCGCGCTCGGCGAGCGCGTCCACCAGATCAAAGGCAAAGTTGAATTTCTCGGTGTTTTTGAAGGTGATGGAGGTGGGCGTTCCCTTGTCGTCCTCCGTCACGTCGATGAATTTCTTGTAGATACGATCCTTGGTATCTTTATGTACCGTGGCGCGCTCGGTGACCGTCTTTTCCACCGTCAGTTCGGGGATCGGCTCGCCCGTCGGGTTGAGCACGATGGCGTAGAAGACACAGTCCTTGCCGCCGACGGCGATCATTCCGTGTGGCTTATCACTGTCGAAGTAGATGCTGTCGCCGGGACCGAGCACCTCGCGATGCTCTCCGACCTGCACCATCAGGTGACCCTCCACCACAATGTCGCATTCCTGTCCGACGTGGGTAATGAGCTCGATGTCGCGCTTCTCCGCTTCGGGGTCGTATACGCAACGCACGTACAGCGGCTCAGCGATACGGT
>JAZOCG010000051.1:0-6354 GCA_045596345.1 Acutalibacteraceae bacterium | reverse complement strand
AGTCGCAAACTTATGAAAACACAATTTTCGACAGTGGCACAAATTCATCGGCAAAACCGACGCTGTTGAAGCGGCGAGCAAAATCCCGATGGAAATTCGGCCCATCGCGCCGTATGTCACCGAGTCCGTTTACTCTTCTTTTTCCTCACAACCTAATGGGTGTCTTCTTTTTTGCGCGTTTCCCTTGTCAATTATATAGAAATATGATAAAATACCATCATATACTTTCTTCTCGGAAAGGGGATCGTTATGACCAAAATTGAGCGAACCGAAAACACCTCTCGCCGCATTATACAGATATGTGCGTTAGTTCTGGCATTTCTTGGGCTGGCGATGGGATTGTTTCTGCTATTGCGCCAAGAATTTTTGAAGGAAGCAGCCGGCGCGACGATCAACAAATGGCAGATGACACTGTATACCGTCGGCGGCAGTGCGCTTGTTGCTGCGCTCGGCACGCTGTGTGCACGCGCGTGCCTCCCGTCGGGCAACTCCCGCCCACGCGAATGGTGGGCATGTCCGCTTGCCGCTGCCGGATTGAGTTTGGCGGTGATGTCGCTCGCGTATGTGCATCTCGGCGTGTGGCCCGTGGGGGAAAAATCCATTCTGATGGTGGATATGCACCATCAGTACGCGCCGCTGATGAGCGAACTGCGCGAGATGTTCCTTACCGGCGGGAATTTCACCTATTCCTTCCACATCGGGTTGGGTGCGAACTTTATCCCCTGCTTTGCCTATTACCTCGCCAGCCCGCTCAATTTGTTGCTGCTGTTATTCTCGGAAGCGCATTTGGCGGAGGCGATCTTGGTCATCACTCTGCTCAAAAACGCACTCGCCGCAGCGGCTTTTGCCGCCTGCGTGCAGTATATCTACCGTAAACGCAACGCAGCAACCGTCGCCGTATCGGTGATGTATTCACTGATGCTGTATATGCTTGCCTATTCCTGGAACATTATGTGGCTGGACGTGGTGGCGTTGTTACCGCTCGTGGTGATGTGCTTTGAGCGGATGCTGCGCGAG
The DNA here is from genome assembly GCA_045596345.1 of Acutalibacteraceae bacterium. Classification (GTDB taxonomy): domain Bacteria; phylum Bacillota; class Clostridia; order Oscillospirales; family Acutalibacteraceae; genus UBA5905. Next base: position 5,337 of record JAZOCG010000051.1, on the reverse strand, counting down.
GGAAAATGGCTCGGTTACGTACTGACACTGGCTCTCGCACTGTTCAGTAACTACTACATCGGCTTTATGCTGTGTATATTTTTGGTGCTGTATTTTATCGTGTGGCAACTGCGCGAGCCACGCTCTGCACGCGAGCGACTGATCGGCACAGGGATGTTCGCGGGCGGCTCGTTGCTCGGCGGCGGCTTAGTGATGGCACTGCTGCTCCCCACCGCGATCGCGCTCGGGCGCACCTCGGCGGCAGGCGACACCTTCCCCAACTTCAAGGCGACCTTTGAACTGTTCGATCTGTTCGGACGGATGTTCTACGGTGCGACACCGACCATCCGCTCGGGCAACCTACCGAACCTATACTGCGGCACGCTCGCCGTACTGCTCGTGCCGATCTACGCGACGCAACGCTCGATTCCTGTTCGCCGCCGCATTTGCTACACGCTGTTACTCGGGGTAATGCTGGTCAGTTGTACCATCAATCAGTGGGATCTGGTGTGGCACGGTTTACACTCCCCCAACGACCTGCCGTATCGGTTCTCCTTCCTCGTGGGATTCGTGATACTGCTGATGGCGGCGCGGGTGCTCGCGCATCTGTCCCAAATCACGTCCAAGCAGATCCTCGGCAGTCTGACGGCAAGTGCCGTGTACCTTATCCTGTGGGAGAAATTCGGCGGTGATCTCGCCCCCGACGACAAGTTGCTGTATATCAACCTGCTGTTGTTAGCGGTGTACGCGATCGTGCTGCTCATCGGCGCGGCGCGACGGATGCCGGTGCGCGCAGGACGTCTGCTGTTACTGACGGTGGTGACGCTCGAGCTGTTGGTCGGCACGGGGCGCACGCTGGACGCGATGGACAGTAAAGAATACTTCACGTTACAGAAAAACTACGTCGACAACGATGCCACCGCGGCGACTGCGGCGGCGGTGGAGAGAGCGCAGGCACTTGCCAAAGAGGCGGGAGATGAATTCGCCCGCATCGAGTATCTGCCGCGCAGTACCTGTATGGATACTGCCCTGCATCATTATAAGGGCATCACCACCTTCGCGTCGAGCAATTCCTATAACACCACCTGCTTTATGGGCGACCTCGGCTACGCCATCAACGGTGTTAACAGCTACTTGTATCACAGCTTTGTCGCTCCCGCCGATTCGCTGTTCGGTATCAAGTACGTCATTCTCAAATCACAGATGACGGGACACGCGCAACTCAAACTGCTTGAACGGGTATCGGTCGGCGACGAGACACGGTATATTTACGAGAATCGGTATGCTCTGCCCGTCGGCTACGTCGCGGATGCGTCGATCGGCGACTACACGGGCGAGGACTATGCGCCGTTTGACAATCAGGAAAAACTCTACGGCGGCATCCTCGGTCGGGACGTGGATATGTATCTGCCGCTCATCTTGGAACCCGACATCGACGATTCCTCTATTTACGGCAGCTCGTTCCTCAAGAGCGGAACGGTCGACACCGGATACTTTACCGGCACCGTAACAGAAAAAGGGCAGTATTTCGCTTTCGTGGACTGCCGCGCCGCGGACAGCATCGGCGTGACGGTATACGGCACCGACGGCGAGCAAGATAACCACTGGGGCGTCACCACCCACGAGCCGTATATCATTGATCTCGGCACGCTGTCCCCCGACCAAAAGGTTGAGGTGGACATTTCCGCCGAACAGACGGTATCGGGTAACATCCATGTTGTGCGTTTAGATACAGCGGTGTTTGAGAATACCATCGAATCCATCCGCAAACAAGGGCTGACCGTCACCAAGAGCACGGCGACCGCGCTGAGCGGCACGGTGACCGCGGCAAAGGACGGCGCGCTGTTCCTGTCCATCCCGTACGACAACGGCTGGAAGGCAACGGTGGACGGCAAGCCTGCGGCGACCATCCCCGTCGATAAAGATGACAGCGGCGAGGACGGCGCGATGTTGGCGGTGGAGATGACCGCCGGCGAGCACACGGTGGTGCTGACCTATCGTGCTCCCGGTCAACTGATCGGCATCCTCGTCAGCCTTGTTTGCGCGGCGGCGATCGCGGTGCTGTGGTTTATCGAGCGGCGATACAACCGACAGCAGAAGGTCGTGCTCACAGCGCAAGCGGAAGAAAGCGCAGACGACCATAAGCAAGACATCGATACCGAAGAGGATACCTTCACAGAGTTCCTGCTCGATATCGCGGCGATGACAAACACGACAAGTGAAGCGGAAAAACCCGCTGAGGCGACCGACAATGAGGCGAAAGACACGGCAAGCGATGCCACCGCGCAAGCGAAGCCTGTCGAGCCGACCGAATAACCAATATAATGATAACGCCCCCGTGAGGAAATCCTCACGGGGGCGTTATGTGTTTTAGGGTTATCGCTCCTCGCGGAAGTACGGGAGACCTAAGCTTTGCGGCGGCTGATGCTCGCGCTTCTTACGCATACTGGTGATGATCAGCACCAGGATCGTCACGACATACGGGAGCATATTAAACAGCTCCTGCGTGTCGGTACCCAACGGGACACCGAACTGGGGCATATAGTTGTTGAGGTTACACAGCATACCGAACAGGAAGGAGCCGATGATCGCCATCGACGGCTTCCACAGCGCGAAGATAACCAACGCAATCGCCATCCAACCACGGTCGCCGAAGGCGTTGTTGGACCACACGCCGTCGGCATACACCATCACGTACTGCAGACCGCCGAGACCCGCGATGGCACTGCCAATGCAGGTCGCAATATACTTATACCGCGTGACATTGATGCCTGCAGCATCGGCGGTGGCGGGGTTTTCACCGACAGCGCGCAGGTTCAGACCGATGCGCGTGCGGTTGAGTACGATGGAAGCGACCACCGCAATCACGATGGAGGCATAGGTGAGAAAATCGTGTGCGAGAAAGATCTCACCAAACCAGCCGAGGTTCTTCGCGAAAGGCAGGTTGATGTCGAAGAAAGAACTGGTTTTGGACAGAATGACCGACGGTAGATCGCTGTCCACCAATTTGGCGAGGGAGCCGCCGAAGAAGTTGCCAAGCCCCACACCAAAAGTGGTAAGTGCCAGACCGGTCACGTTCTGGTTAACACGCAGGGTGACGGTGAGGAAACTGTATACCAAACCCATCAGCACCGAGCCGAGTATGGAGGAAAACAGCGGAATGAGTATCGCCAACAGCGGGTTCATATTCGCCAGCTGGTTTCCGCACGCGTTCTCGTAAAGGAATGCGCCGATGACACCGCTGATACTGCCGACGTACATAATACCGGGGATACCGAGGTTGAGGTGGCCGGACTTTTCGGTGATGATCTCGCCCGTAGAGCCGTATAACAGCGGCACGCCCAGCGGAATAGAGCTGCTGAGATAGCGGATAATGGTCGCGATCATGCCGACACACCCCCTTTCTTACGATGACGGAGCTTGACGGTGTAGCGGATGAAGAATTCGCAAGCAACCAAACACAGCACCACCACACCGACCATCACGTCAGCATAGGCACTGTTGAGGAAGTAGGCGTCCGCCGCTCCCGCCGCGCCGATCTGCAGGAAGGAGATAAGTGCCGCCATCGCCGCGATGATGAAGGGATTGAACTGACCGAGCCAGGACACCATAATGGCGGTGAAGCCCTGACCGCCGACGGTGGCGGTGTTGATGGAGTGGTCCTTGCCCGCGACCAGCAACAAGCCCGCCACTCCACACAGCGCGCCCGACAGGATCATCGTGCGGATGACGACCTTCTTAACATTGATACCGATATAGCGTGCGGTGTTGCGGCTCTCGCCCACCACCGACACCTCATAGCCTTGCTTGCTGTACCGCAGATAAATATATACCAGCACCGTGAGCACCGTCACGATAAGCACGTTAAGCAAATACTGCTGACCGCCGATAATCGGCAGTGTGCCGGTGGATACCGGCGTAATGACGTTGGAGCCCTGACCGTTGGCGTAAACGTAATAGGCAACGATCTGCGTAGCAACGTAGTTCATCATCAGCGTGAACAGCGTTTCGTTTGTGCGGTAGTACGCCTGGAAGATGGCGGGGATCACGCCCCACAGCGCGCCGCCGATGAGACTCGCGATAATGACGATCGGCACAAGTACCGCTTCGGACACCTTGCCGCCAAAATTGATCATACAGAACATTGCCGCCAGACCGCCGAACAAGGCTTGCCCTTCCGCACCGCAATTCCAGAACTTCATCTTAAACGCGGGAGTCACAGCGAGCGAAAGGCACAACAGCACCGCTGTTTCTTGAAGGAACTTCCACATCTGTGAGAATTTTCCTTGGAACAGCCGACCGAAAACGCTCAGGTAAATACGGTGGAGCACGTCACCGAAGGAGAGGGAGCGACCGCTCGACGCCGATGCCAGAGCCGTCAGGATCGCGCTCATCAGCAGAAAGCCCACCAAGATTGCGCCGATGCGAATGAGCCACGCCGCCCAACCGGCAATATCGTCCCGCTTGGCGATATGGATAAACGGCTCGCGATGTTTTTTTGCGGTTTTATCCATTGTTGGTGCCTCCTTCCTCGGACATAGCCTCTGTCTTTGTCATGAGCAGACCGATCTGCTCCTTAGTGGCGGTGCGCGCGTCCACCAGCCCCGTGATGCGACCCGAGCCGATAACGAGAATGCGGTCGCACAATGCGAGCAGCACGGCGAGATCCTCGCCGACGAAGATCACGGCGACGCCCTCTTCTTTCTGCTCGTTGTGCAGATTGTAGATGGTGTAAGAGGAGTTGATATCCAGACCGCGCACGGGATATGCCGCCATCAGCACGGTCGGGGATGCCGCGATCTCACGACCGACGAGCACCTTTTGCACGTTGCCGCCCGACAGACGGCGCACAGGGGTGGCGGCACTGGGGGTGACGACCTCTAACTCCTCGATGATATGCTCCGCCAGATCACGCGGTGCTTTGCGTTCCAGGAACATACCTTTGCCCTTACGATAGCTGCGCAGCATCATATTGTCGACAATATCCATATTTCCGACCAAACCCATACCGAGGCGATCCTCGGGGACAAAAGACAACCGCACACCCAGTTCGCGGATCTGCAACGGCGTTTTAGTGCCAAGGTTGTCCATCTTACCGGTCTGTGGGTTGCTATACAGCACCGCGCCGCTATCCAGTTTCTGCAAGCCGGCGATCGCCTCAAGCAGTTCACGCTGACCCGAGCCTGCGATACCCGCGACACCGAGAATCTCACCCGCGTTGGCGACAAAAGATACGTCGTCCAGCACCTTGACGCCTTCACGGTTGGAGCAGTTGATGTGATGCACCTCTAACCGAGGAACGGCGTTTTGCGGATCGGAGCGGTGGATGTTCAGCTCCACCTTCTTGCCGACCATCAT
>JAZOCG010000050.1:0-3935 GCA_045596345.1 Acutalibacteraceae bacterium | reverse complement strand
GTGATGCTCATCTCGGTGATGTCCTCGCCGTCGAGCAGGATGCGTCCCGACGTCGGCTTGTTGATGCCCGCGATCACCCGTGCGAGGGTGGATTTACCGCCGCCGTTTGGACCCGTGACCGCGACAAAACGCTCGTCGATCGTCAGGTTAATATCCTTGAGTATCTCGCGCTGTACGCCGTCGTTATCCACGACAAACGATACATTTTGCAGTTCTAACATACCGATTTAATCCTCCATCTCCGTACCGACCGCGGTGATTTCATACGTAATCGTTCTCAAAGTATCGTCCGCGACCTTCACGTGCTCAGGTTTAATATAGAATGTATAGGTGTTGGTACCGCCGGCGGGCACAATATAACTATCGTCCACATTAGCGGTGTACCCGCTCGCAACCAGTTCCTTGGTGTCGCCGTTGGAGATCTTGACCTCCAACGAGTCAAGGCGCATCGACTTAGCGGTGCCGTTGCCGAGGGTCATACGCACACACAGATGCCCGCCGTTAGTATAATAAGCCTCATTCAACGCGGCGGTAATGCCGTCCTTTTTCATTTCGGGGGTCGCGTCGGCATCGTAAAAATAGCCGGGGGTATCCTCGCTCATCTCATAGAGCAATTCCTTGTTCGATTTGGAGATGTTGATGCCGAGAATAACGCCGCATCCGATAACCAGCGCGAGCAAAATCCCCCCCATCACCCACAGCTCACGGCGACTCTCTTTCGGGTCGTTCTTTTTTGCCTCTTTTGCCAAGCGACGCGCCTCACGCAGGGCGGCAATTTCGCGCGCTCTCTGCGCCTTGGCTTCTGCCTTGATCTGCTCACGGGATTTTGAACGACCGAACAGTTCAAGTTCATCGTCCAGCGATTCTTCGTCTGTCACCGTCTGGGGGTTCTCGTCAAATTTATTCAAAAAGGTCACATCCTTGTTCTTATTCCGTATTATTTTACACGACTTTATGCGGTTTGTAAAGCATAAACGGTAAATTTCTCTATAACACAGCAAAAAGGCGGGACATCATCCCGCCTTGTTCGCCTTAAAACATATCCGTTACATTTTCCAGCAGATCGCCGATGGAATGCAGGGTCTTTCCCGCATTACGCTTAATCCCCTTCTTGTTCTTCTTGACATAGCAGGTACCGATCACGCCCGCAGTGCAGCCGAGGGCTACGCCCATCCCCATACCTTTCATAAAATTGCCGAACGGTTTATTATTCACAGCAAACACTCCTTTCGGCGTTAGTGTGTGCAACACGCGGCAAAATATCACCATCACGCGAATTTTTCTTGCGTCGGCGACGGATGTGTGATACTATTTTATCGAATTGACAAAAAAGGAGTCTTTCTCTTGCCTACACTGAACATCGTACTCGTCGAACCCGAGATCCCGCAAAACACGGGCAATATCAGCCGCACGTGCGCCGCGACGGGTGCGCGTCTGCATCTTGTTGAGCCTCTCGGCTTTCGCATCGACGATAAAAAACTCAAGCGCGCGGGACTGGATTACTGGCATCTGCTGGATATTACATATTACAAAGATCTTGACGACTTTTTCGCGCGAAATAACGGTCCGTTTTTCTATTTTTCCACCAAGGCTAAGCACATCCATTCAGACGTGTCCTACCCTGATGGCGCGTATCTCGTATTCGGAAAGGAAACAAAGGGTCTGCCCGAAACCCTATTGCACGATAACCCCGAATCCTGTGTGCGCCTACCGATGATCGATAACGATGCCGCACGCTCGCTCAACCTATCTAATTCCGTCGCCGTCGGTGTCTACGAGGTGTTGCGCCAGTGGAACTACCCCGCCATGCGCACCGCGGGACATCTGACGCAATTCGAGGACTGATCGTTTGCACAAAAAGCCCCCTAATGTAGTTATTATCCTACATCGGGGGGCTTCATTTATTCTTGCGTTCCATTTGGCTTATCCACGGTAAACGTGCGAAGCACCCCGACCGTCATTGGGATCGACACAGCAAACGAGATCATATCCGCAAGCGGTTGGGCGAGTTGAACACCGAGCAGCGGCGCGACCGCCCCATCCGTCAGCAAAAACAACAGCGGTAAACCAAGCACCAACGGGATAAAGAATATCCCTTGCCGCGACATCGACAAAAAGCTGGCTTTGCCGACCTTGCCGATAGTCTGCAGCATCATATTTCCTGAGGTATACCATCCCATAAACGGCAAACCGATACACATAAGCCGCAGGGACAGCGAACCGATGGGTATCACCGCAGGATCGTCACTGAACAGCCCTACGAGCTGCGGTGCAAAGATCGCACCCCCGATTGCCGCTGCGGTCAAGATCACAGTCGATACCCGCGCACAAAATTTGAACGCCTGTTTAACACGGCTGTACAGCCCCGCGCCGAAATTAAACCCGCAGACGGGCTGAAATCCCTGACCGAAGCCGATAACCGCGGAGAAAGCGAGATGCATCACACGCGTAGCGATGGACATTGCCGCGATGGCGGCATCCCCACCAAACGCGCCCGCCATATAGTTCAGGCAAATAGTCGACGCGCTCGACAGTCCCTGCCGACACAGCGTCGGCAGACCGCCACGCAAAATCACGCCGTAATCGCTAAGGCGCGGGCGGAACAAACGCACACGGATACGCAGGTTATCCCCACGGGTACAACAAAACAGCAGGATGAAAAAGCCGATAAACTGGCTCAGTGCGGTCGCGAGTGCCGCGCCCGATACCCCCATATCCAAAATAAAAATGAACACGGGGTCCAGCACCACGTTGAGCACCGCACCTGCACCCATCCCAAGCATTCCGTAAAAGGCGTTGCCTTGAAAGCGTAACTGGTTGTTCAGCACCAAAGACGAGGTCATATACGGCGCGCCGAACAGAATGATGCGCAGATAGTCCTTTGCGTACGGCAGGATGGTGTCGGTCGAGCCGAGCAGACGCGCGAGCGGTGTGAGGAACAGTAGCCCCAACACCATAATCAACCCGCCTGTCAGCAAAGCCGAAAAGAACCCGATAGATGCAAGGCGCTCGGCCTCGTCCGTTTTCTCCTGCCCGAGCAGGCGGGAGATAGCGTTGCCCGAGCCTTGTCCGAAGAAGAAGCCGCACGCCTGAATGATCGCCATAAAGGAGAATACGACACCCACCGCGCCTGTAGCACTGGTGTTGTGCAGTTGTCCTACGAAGAAGGTGTCCGCCATATTATAAAAGGCGGTGATCAGCATCGTTGTAATGGTGGGGATCGCGAGACGTCCCATCAGCCGCTCCACCGGATAGGTGGTCATACGCACAAATTTCTCGTGATGTTCCATAACTTACAAGAGCGTTTTCCGCAACGTCTCACCATCGAGTGCGGACAACATCGCGGGCGGCACGTCAAGCACCGTCTTACAGCCTGTCTGCCCCGTCTGTGCGAGCCGATATACGCCGCGCGCATACGCAAGCAGAACGCTGGCGGTGAACTCGGGATTGGAATCCAACGTCAGCTTATATTCGATGACGTGGGTGTGTTCGCCTTCTTTGCCCGTGCGACCGCTACGCAGGACACAGCCACCGTGCGGGATGCCGCTGTGATCGCGTGCCATCTCCTCGGCGGTGATGAAATGCACCGTCGTATCGTACGGTTCGAAGTAGTTGGGCATCGTCTTGATCTCCCGCTCGATGCGAGCGCGACCCGCGCCCTCTTCAGCGACAACGAAGCACTCACGCGTGTGTTTCTGACGAGTGGTGAGTTCAGGTTGTTCGCCACGGCGCACCGACTCCACCGCCGCCTCAACGGGGATGGTATACTGACGGGCATCCCGGACACCCTCGATGCGGCGCACCGCGTCCGAATGTCCTTGGCTGACACCCTTGCCCCAGAAGGTGTAGTCCGCACCCTGCGGCAGGATCGCCTGCGCATACAGACGGTTGAGAGAGAACATCCCCGGATCCCAGCCTGCGGAAATGAGCGCGGT
>JAZOCG010000049.1:0-3643 GCA_045596345.1 Acutalibacteraceae bacterium | reverse complement strand
GTATGTTGCGGGTACGGATATGCGCGAGGTGCTGCATCTGGACGATTATATTATCGACTTTAAAATCACCGCCAACCGCCCTGATTGTAACTGCGTATTGGGTGTCGCGCGTGAGGCGGCAGTTGCCCTCGGAAAAGAGTTTTGTGAGCCTGTCCCCGCTTTCTCCGCGAACAGCGAGAACATACACGAGTTTATCAAGGTGCGCGTAGAGGATTACGAGCTTTGTCCGCGTTATATGGGGCGTATTGTAAAAAATCTGCGCATTAAGGAATCTCCTGACTGGATGAAACAATGCCTCAAGGCGGCGGGTATGCGTCCGATCAACAACATCGTTGATATTACCAACTATGTTCTTTTGGAAACGGGGCATCCGATGCACGCGTTTGACCTACGCGACATTCGAGGCAATGAAATTATTGTCCGCCGCGCAAAAAACGGCGAAACCATCACAACTTTAGATGACAAGGCACATACCTTGACAGATGAAATGCTGGTAATTGCGGACGCGGAAGGCCCTTCCTGCATCGCCGGTATTATGGGTGGTCTTAACAGTGAGATCAAAGAAGATACAAAGGATCTGTTCTTTGAATGTGCCAAATTCCGCCGTGACAATGTGCGCCGCACAGCGCGCACGCTCGGTATGCGTACCGAAGCCAGCGCGCGCTATGAGCGCGGTGTGGATATCATCGGTGTAGAATATGCGATGAATCGCGCCCTGCAACTCATTGAAGAATTGGATGCGGGTGACATTGTGGATGGCGTTATCGACCTTAATGACGGTCTCCCCGCCCCCCGCGTGCTCACCGTCCCTGCTAAGCGTGTGAACGATCTGCTTGGCATTGAGGTACCGTATGAGACCATTGTCAACATTCTCAATCTCTTAACTATTGAAACCACACTCACCGACGGCGTACTTACGTGCCGTATTCCCTCTCACCGCGACGACATCGAGGGCGCAGCCGACCTGTCCGAGGAAGTGATGCGTATCTACGGCTGTGAGCATATCGTATCCACCCCGATGCGCGGCGACATCATTCGCGGTAAGAAGCTTCCTGAGCGCATAAAGACCGATCGCGTTAAGAGAACGCTGATCGCTCGTGAGATGCGTGAGATCTCTACCTACTCTTTTATCAGCAGTAAGGCGGTTGACAGTCTGCGCCTTGCGCAGGATGATCCCCGTCGTCAAGCGGTCACCCTCCTTAACCCCTTAGGCGAAGAGTATTCTACGATGCGTACTCAGCTGATCACCAGTATGCTGACGGTTCTGCAGACCAACTACAGCCGTAAGATTCCCGCTGTGCGCTTCTTTGAAACCAGCAAGCGGTTCGTACCGCAGTTACTGCCGTTGACCGAGCAGCCGTTGGAGATTCCCACGCTGTCTTTGGGCGTTTACGGCGCAAATGAAGACTTCTTCACGCTGAAGGGTATCCTGGAGAGCCTGTTTGATTCCTTTGGCGTTGCGGCGGATTACATGGCTTCCGGCGAGACATATCTGCATCCCGGTCGACAGGCTTCTGCTGTCATTAACGGTAGGCAGTTGGCTGTGTTTGGCGAAGTTCACCCCGATGTTGCTGCCGACTATGACATTGACACGCGCGTTTACGTCGCCGAAGTCGACCTGCAGGAATTGTTCGCTATCGAAAGCCCGCGCGTGATCTACAAAGCACTTCCCCGCTTCCCTGCCGTTGAGCGCGATTTGGCACTTTTATGCAGTGCGGATATGCCGGTCGCGGATATTGAAAAGATCATCCGTAAAGCAGGCGGCAAGATCCTCGACAGTGTGAAACTGTTCGATGTGTATCAGGGTGCGCAGATCGAAGAAGGTAAAAAGAGCGTAGCTTACAGCCTCAAATTCCGTTCACCCGACCGTACGCTGTCGGATGAGGATATCGACCCTGCACTGAATAAGATTTTTGAAAAATTGCGGGAAAATAATTGTATTCTTCGCTCTTAACACTTGTAAAATTGAATTTTATGCGTTATAATAATTGTAAACTAACAACAGATGGAGGCGAATGTGATGCTGGACAGAACGATGACGTTTTCTCTCGGAGATGATAAAGAGCAAGCGATGAAGGTCATTTTAACGACTGTGTATGACGCTCTGCGCGAAAAAGGGTATAACCCGATCAACCAGTTGGTCGGCTATCTCCTCTCGGAGGATCCAACATACATCACGACTCATAACAACGCCAGAGCACTGATTCGTCGGTTAGACCGTGATGAGTTAATGCGCGCGCTGGTAAGCTCTTATCTTAACAACTAAGGAGGCCTTAGAATGGCTGAACAGAAGAATGAAGCGACGCCCTTTCTGATGTATAAGGGTCGCCCGCTTGTGCGCTCAGGCAATACGCTGTATTACGGCAGTATGGCGGAGGATTATGTGATTATGATGCAGATCCTCTCGACCAAAGATGCCAACGATATGACGATGGCTGAGAAGATCCAGATCCAGTTGATGGCGACCGATCCTGACATCCGTATGAAAGACCGCATTATCAAAAAAAGCGAGAAAGTCGGTCTGTATAACGCGATGGACATCGGTAGTATTTGGCTTGAGAGAGCACTGAACAAATAATGAAAGAAGAGCCTTGGATTTATGTCCGAGGCTCTTCTTTGTCGCATAAACAGCAAGAATTGTTCATAGTTCATTTACATTTTTTCGACAAAATCAAGGTATACTAAAAACACTTGTGAGGTGAGAGCAAATGGGCAGCAAAAGCGATATAAAATACCAAAAACGCCGTAAAATCGTCGCTGTTGTTTCTTTTGCGGCGTTTGCGGTTGTTATCATTTTACTTTCGTTTTTGTTTGTAAAAGTGTTCTCTCCGTATATGCGTTCCACTGAGGAGTTTCGAGAATTTCTTGATTCATACGGCTGGCGCGGACGGCTTATCTTATTTGGCTTACAGTGCGTACAGGTGGTTATCGCGCTCATACCTGGTGAAGTGATCGAGCTTGGAGCGGGATATGCCTACGGTGCCTTGGAAGGCACGCTGCTCTGCGTTGCCGGTATTGCCCTCTCCTCCTCGTTGATCTTTTATTTAACCAAACGATTTGGCGCGCCGCTTGTGGAGCTGTTTATTTCCAGAGAGAAGATTAATGAACTGCGCTTTATCAACAGCGAAAAGAAACTTAAACGCCTAATTTTCCTCCTATTTTTTATTCCGGGAACGCCTAAGGATGTGTTGACCTACTTTGTCGGATTGACCAATATCCGCCTATCGCAGTTTTTAACGATTTCATTAGTTGCGCGTATTCCCTCCCTTCTTTCCTCCACACTATGCGGCGGCTTGCTTGGCGAAAGGAATTATATCTCCGCTTTGGTGATCTACGCCATCACCGCCGCGGTTAGCATTTTAGGATATATGGCATATAACAAAATTATTTCTCATCGACAACGAAATGACAACAAGAAAAACCAACAGCCATAACGCTGTTGGTTTTTCTTTTCACCATCGCATCGGACAACTCATACACTGGTTAATGATGAAATCATTTAGAAAGGAGCCGGTGTTATGAACGAGCAAAAATCGATGTTCCCTTGCGATCCCGTTGTTGCTATGGCGTATATTCCGTGGCAACAACTGGAGGAAGTTTTTGAACCCGAAGTCGCCCTGCATCACGGAACGATATTCCCCGA
>JAZOCG010000048.1:0-2679 GCA_045596345.1 Acutalibacteraceae bacterium | reverse complement strand
CCTCAAATTATGATAGCCACATTATACGCTTTAGTTAACCGAGAAAGGGTATGTTATGCTGACACCTTATACGGGAACTATGACCGCCGCGCTGGATCGGGTGAACGGATGTGTATGGGGTCCTACGTTGCTTGTGTTGGTGCTGGGGGTCGGGTTATTATTAACCTTTCGCACAGGTTTTGTGCAGGCGCGCCGTCTTGGCATGGCTTTTCGTTTGTTGAGGCGGTCAGACAGCGGTGGGGATGGGGTAAGCCCGTTTGGCGTATTGTGTACGGCGTTGTCCGCCGCCATCGGTACGGGAAATATCGTCGGTGTTGCTACTGCGGTTACCTTGGGCGGTCCAGGTGCAATTTTTTGGATGGTCGTGTCCGCCTTTCTGGGGATGGCGACTAAGTTCGCTGAGGGCGTTCTGGCGGTGAAATACCGCGTATATGAAGATAGTGTACCCTACGGCGGTCCGTATTATTATATCGAGCGGGGAATGGGTCATCGTTTTCGATGGATGGGGAAGCTGTATGCGCTGTTCGGTGCACTGGCGGGCTTGCTCGGCATCGGTACGATCACGCAGAGCAACAGTATCACTGCCGCGGTGCAGGGCGTAGTGGACACTGACGGTGCAGCGGGGCTGACGCTGGGCGATAAGACCGTTCCGTGGGTGACGGTGTTGGTCGGTGGCACGGTAACAGTGCTTGCCGCGCTGGCGATCCTTGGCGGCATCGGGCGCATCTCCCGCGTCGCGATGGTGTTGGTGCCGACAATGCTGTGTGTCTATGTCGGTGCCGTCGGGATGATCCTACTGACCAATATATCGCGTATTCCGTCGGCGATGTTGCTGATTCTGCACGCCGCATTTTCACCCGAAGCCGCACTCGGTGCCGCCACAGGGATAACGGTGAGGCAGGCGATACGGCTTGGCATCGGACGGGGTATATTCTCCAACGAGGCGGGGATGGGAACGGAAGCCATCGCCGCCGCCGCTTCCCGCACATCTTCGCCTGTTGAACAGGGACTTTTGTGTATGATGAGCACCTTTGTCGATACGGTGGTGCTGTGTACGGCGGCGGGGTTGACGTTGGTGGTGACCGATGCCTGTCGGCAGAACGGATTGCACGGAGTGGAAATGACTGCGTATGCGTGGGAGCACGGGCTTATGTTTCCACCGTCGGTGTCGCGTGTCTTACTGATGTTATGCCTGATGTTTTTCGCTTTTTCCAGCATCCTTGGCTGGAACGTTTATGCCGAAGGATGTATGCGGTATTTATGTGGCGGTCGACCAATGTGGATGCGTATTTATCGGGTGGCGTATATCCTCGCGGTGTTTATTGGACCGTATTTGTCGGTGTCATCTGCGTGGACGGTCGCGGATATCTGCAACGGCTGTATGATGTTCCCTAATTTGGTTGCACTGCTGTCACTCAGCGGGGTAGTAGCGCGTGAAACGCGGAAATATTTCACTTATTATGGTAAAAAACGTATAAAATAGGTAAAAACCGCTTGACGGCGGAGAAAAAGGCTGATATAATATTACAGTTCATGAGATGTGGACAATCCTTGCTTCGTACAAGATACGAGGCCATCAGACCATAAGGAGGTGCAACAATATGCCCACAGTCAAAGCTTCCTACGAGGCGGTATTCATTTTCTCCCTCAAGGCGGGGGAAGAGGCGGTTGCCGAACTCAAGGAGAAATTTCGTGCGCTGATCGAGCAGAACGCGGAGATCGGCGAGGTCGATGAGTGGGGCAAGCGCAAGCTCGCTTACCTGATCGACGACGAGGCGGAAGGCTTCTACGTGCTGTACAACTTTGTCAGCGGTCCGGCTTTCCCGGCGGAGCTCGAGCGTGTCAGCGGTATCACCGATGGCGTGCTGCGTTCCATGGTTGTCCGTAAGAACGAGGAATAAGGAGGGAAAATTATGAACTCAATCTGTTTGATGGGTCGTTTGACCGGTGATCCCGAGCTCAAGACCACACAGAGCGGCGTCTCCGTTACCAGTTTCAGCGTGGCGGTGGATCGTGCTTTCCGTTCCAAAGATCAGGAGCGGCAGACCGATTTCATCAACTGCGTGGCATGGCGCGGTACTGCTGAGTTTATTACCCGTTATTTCCGTAAAGGACAGCGTATTGCGCTGCATGGCTCTCTGCAGTCCCGCAGCTACACCGCAAACGACGGCAGTAAACGTACTGTCTTCGAAGTGGTGGTCGACAATGCATTCTTCTGTGAGTCCAAGGGCGGTCAGACCGCCGGGGCTCCCAACTACGATTCTCAGATTCCGCAGGTCAACGAGGCGAAACCCGCCTTCTCCACCGCCAATACCGGTGATTTTGAGGAGATCCTCACCGATGAGGAGCTGCCCTTCTAAGGATACGAGAACGGTTGATTATTGAGTAAAGGAGGCCTTCACCATGGCTGAAAGAACCGAAAGACCCGAGCGTCCCATGCGCGGCCGTAAAGGTCATCGCAAGGTGTGCCAGTTCTGCGTCGACAAGATGGAGTACATCGATTATAAGGATGTTGCTCGTCTGCGCCGCTACATGTCCGAGCGTGCCAAGATCCTGCCCCGTCGTGTGACCGGCACTTGCGCCCGCCACCAGAGAGATTTGACCACCGCTATTAAGCGTGCCCGTCAGATCGCGCTGGTACCTTTCGTGACCGACTGATTGGTTGCATAAACGAATCGC
>JAZOCG010000047.1:0-3224 GCA_045596345.1 Acutalibacteraceae bacterium | reverse complement strand
CGACAGCATCTCGATGGTCACAGGGAAGCCCTCGAAGCGTTTGATGATGGTCTGATAATGCTGAAATGCAAGAATGGTGGTCGGCACGAGCAACGCGCATTGTTTGCTCTGACTGACGCACTTGAACGCTGCGCGCAGAGCGACCTCCGTCTTGCCGAAACCGACGTCACCGCACAGCAGACGGTCCATCGGCACGGGGCGTTCCATATCGTTCTTGATCTCATCGATGCACCGCATCTGATCGTCGGTCTCCTGATATTCGAAATGACGCTCAAAATCGTACTGCCACTCCTCATCGGGACCGAACGCAAAGCCCGGAGATGCCATCCGCTTACTATACAAAGCAATAAGCCCCTTGGCGATATCCTTGACCGCCGCGCGCACGCGGGTCTTAGCCTTCTGCCATTCCTGCCCGCCGAGGCGGTGCAGTTTGACGGTGACCTCGTCCTTGGTGCCGATATATTTCGACACCATATCCAGTTGGGTGACGGGGACGTACAGCGTATCCCCCTTGGCGTAGGAAAGCTTGATATAATCCTTGACCACGCCTTGAATTTCCACCTGATGCACGCCCTCGTAAATGCCGATGCCGTGCGCGGAATGGACGATATAGTCCCCGATCTGCAATTCGGACAGACTGTGGATCTCCATCCCCTTTTCCTTGCGAGCACGGCGGGGACGGCGCGCCACGTGGGTCACCCGTCCGTGGGTGATGACCGCCAAATGTGCGTCGGGCAGTTCAATGCCGGCAGACAGCCCGCCCGCCGTCACCAGCACCTGTCCGCGCACGGGGGCATCGGGCGATTTTGCATAGATAGCGGGAAGTCCCGCTTTACGCAAGTCGTCCGCGAGGGTCTGTGCCGCCTTGTCTTCCCCGCCCGCGAGCACCACACACGCCATGCGACGTGAAAGCAAGTCTTGCAGGTCGGTAACCAGCAGTTCCACCCGTCCCGACCAGATCGGCAGTTGTCGCGCTTGAATTGTGTATAACGCCTTGGGACGGACATCCCCTGTCGCACGAGCGAAGGCATCCAATAACACCGTATTCGCCCGCTCAAGATACACAGCGATCTCTTCCCACGCGGGCGCGTAGGCAGTCAGACCGCGGCACAGCGTGCCTTCTTCCAGCATTGCCTCAATATCTTGATTTAATTGCCAATGATACGTCCGCACCCGCTCTTTGATCTTCGCGGGCTCGCTGACAAGGATGAGCGCATCCCGCGCGTAGGTGAACAGGTTGGCAGGCTCATAGATCAGCGGGATATAGCGGTCAACCGACGCGGGAGTGACCCCGCCGCGCAGACGGTCAACGTCGCTAAGCAGATGTTTACGCACCGTGTCGGCAAGCTTGCCGCGTTGCGCGGCGGCAAGCGACTCGATCTTCGCCGCGAGTGTCGCGGGGTCATCGTACATAATCTCCGCGGCGGGCGGGATACCCACCGAGGACAGCGGTTCGGTACGCCGTTGTGACAGCAGATCGAAATACGCGATGGTATCCACCGTATCGCCCCATAATTCCACGCGAATCGGTGCCTCGCTGTCAGCAGGATACACGTCCACAATACCGCCGCGTACCGCAAACTGCCCCGCTCCCTCAATCTGATCGCATCGCTCGTACCCCGCCGCGGCAAGTGCCGTCGGCAGGTCATCCACAGGCAGACGTACCCCTGCCGTCAGTTCAAGCGTACGTTCAAGCAGGATGTCGGGCGGGATGGTATACTGGATCGCCGCGTCAACGCAGGCAACCACACAATCATAGTTACCCTCCGCCATCGCGGCGAAGGTACCCAGTCGCATCTGCTCGTATTCCCGCGAGGCGGATTCCACCAGCCGCAAAGACAGTTCCCGCGCGGGCAGCTGCAACGTGCGCAGACCTAGGGCGCGCACGTCCTCGCTCAATCGTACCGCCTCCGCTTCGTCGGAAACAAGCAGCACAACGCGGCGACCGAGGCTGTTTTTCAGCCCAGCCGCCAATAACGCTTTATGGATGTGTGCCGTTCCGATGACCGACACAGGCGTGCGTCCGCCGCGGATATCCGCGCACACATTGTCGTAGGCAGGCAGTTGCGCCAGCCCCTTGTCCCAAAGGCTCATACGTTCCCCTTAATGCGAAAACTTGTTCATCGCTTCGTCAATGCGCCCGCCGACGATCAGCTCGGCCGCCGCCGCCGCACGCTCATACGCCTGCTCCATTGCAGGCTGTTCATCCTTCTTAAATTTCGACAGCACCCAGTCCGCGAGGTCGTAGGCGGGATGCGGCTTTTTGCCGACGCCCACCCGCACACGCGCAAATTCGTCCGTGCCGATATGGGTGATGATACTGCGAAGCCCCTTCTGCCCGCCGTCACTGCCCTTCTTGCGCACCCGTACGCCGCCGACGTCCAACGAGATATCGTCCGACAGCACCAGCAAACGGTCGGGCGTCAGTTTATAAAACGCCATCGCCGCCTGTACTGCCTCGCCGGAGTTGTTCATAAAGGTTTGCGGGAACAACAGAAGCGTTTTCTTCCCCGCAACCGTGCCAACGCCGGTGAGTGCCTTGAACTGCTTCTTGTTTAGGTCAATTCCGTTACGGCGAGCAAGTTCTGCGAGTGCCTCATACCCCGCATTGTGCCGCGTGCCGTCATATGTCATCCCCGGGTTGCCGAGACCCACCACGACATAGTCGATCCCGCCGCTTTTTCTGCCGAACAGCATACGCCGCCCCTCCTTTTAGCCAATACAGATTTATTGTACCAAATTCCCCTCATACTCGCAAGAGTTTTTTTGCCATCGCCTCCCCCTATCGGCAAATTGTCCCTATTCTATCCTATTTATGATACCAAATTCGGTCAAAAGGGAATAATTGCATTTTTTTGAAAAAAAGAGTAGCCAAAACCGATATTGTCTGTTATAATGTTAGGTGGCTTTATGGGGCTACGGCGGACAAGCCCGTGCACCCATAGGGAAAAACGTTTTTTTGGAGGTAAAAACATGAGTCACAAGTTTGTCTACCTGTTCAAAGAAGGCGACGCGTCGATGCGCGAGCTTCTCGGCGGTAAGGGTGCGAACCTGGCGGAGATGACCAAGATCGGTCTGCCTGTTCCGCAGGGCTTCACCGTCACCACGGAGGCCTGCACGCAGTATTACGAGGACGGTCGCAAGATCAACGATGATATCCAGGCACAGATTATGGAATACATCGACAAGATGGAAGAGATCACCGGCAAGAAGTTCGGTGACAA
>JAZOCG010000046.1:0-3994 GCA_045596345.1 Acutalibacteraceae bacterium | reverse complement strand
CCATCAGCGCGCGGGCGATGCCGAAGGAGACGGCGAACAGCACCAAACCCACCGCGTCGTCGAGTGCGACGATGGGCAGCAGAATATCGGTGAGCGGTCCTTTGGACTTATACTGCCGCACGACCATCAGTGTTGCGGCGGGTGCGGTCGCCGAGGCAACCGCGCCGAGGATGATGGCAGAGGGAAGAGGGAGCTTGTCGGGAATGAGGAAATGCAGACCGATCAGCATCGCATCCACCACAACGGTGGTCATAACCGCCTGCACAATGCCGATGACAGTCGCCTGCCGCCCCGTCTGTTTGAGCTGAGCGAGGCGAAATTCATTGCCGATGGAGAAGGCGATGAAGCCGAGCGCAACATCCGACAGGATGCTGTACGTCTTAATATCCTCCATACTGATAAAGCCGAGCCCCGGTACACCGAGTGCGCCGAGCACGTACGGACCGATGAGAATGCCCGCGACGAGATAGGCGGTGACGGCGGGGAGCTTGACGACCTTTGCGAGGCGCGACAGCATCAGACCCGCAAACACCGCGATGGATAAACTGAGAAGTGCTTGCATAGTATTCATCTCTTTTCAAATCGTTCCAAGCGCACATTATAGCACTTTGTATAATAAAATCAATAGGCAAAATGACGAAAAATGAGCGGAAATAAAAAAGTATTTGACGAATAGGAAAGGAAGGTATACAATAGGGGACAGATCGTTGCAGAGTAGACGGTGTGCGCTGAGGCGACAGCCTCTTAGTGTTGCGGGATGGGAAGTTGCCCGCAAACAAGAAGTCCCGAGTTGTCGGGACTTGTGATGCACCGTTGCATCCGCTGCAGGATGTGATTCTACTCTCCTTTGGTCTGCCTTTACGGCGATTGGAAAGGAGAATTTTTTATGCCCAAAAAAGACAAATCCGCCCGCCCGTTGCGGGTAACGGTGGCGTGCGCGTTGCTCGTTGCGCTGAGCATCGTGTGCGGAAAGTTTTTGCAATTTCCCGTTGGAGAAGCGTTGCGCTTCAGTCTGGAAAATCTGCCGATCCTGCTTGCCGGTATGGTGTTCGGTCCGTTGACGGGTGCGCTCGTCGGTATTGTTGCCGATCTGATCGGATGTCTGGCGGTCGGTTATGCGATCAACCCGCTGATCACCCTCGGTGCGGCGGCGATCGGTCTTATTGGCGGTGCGGTGTATCGTGCGCTGCGCCTGCCGCTCGCTCTTCGCGTGACGCTCGCGGTTGCCGCGGCGCACCTCGTCGGCTCGGTGGTGGTTAAGACCTTTGGGCTTGCACAGTTCTATACACTCCCGTTTGTGGAGCTGATGCTGTGGCGACTGCTCAACTACGCCATCGTCGGCGCGGCGGAAGGACTGCTGCTGACCGCCCTGCTGAAGAATAAAACGTTGCGTTCTCTGCTGTGAGGTGCGAGATGAATTATCAGGAAGCATTAGCGTATATCCATTCGGTCAACTGGACCTTTTGCAAGCCCGGTTTGGAACGCATCACGGCATTGTGCGCCGCGCTGGGTAACCCGCAGACGGGGATGCGCTTTATCCACGTCGCGGGCACCAATGGCAAGGGCTCGTTTTGTGCAATGACCGCGGCGATCTTGCAACGCGCGGGGTATACGGTCGGACTGTTCACCTCACCGTATATCAAGACCTTTAATGAGCGGATGATGATCAACGGGGAGATGATCGGCGAGCAAGAATTGGCTGACCTGACCGCGTTTATCCGTCCGATTGCGGATGCGATGGTGGATAAGCCCACCGAGTTTGAACTCATCACTGCGATCGCACTCTTGTATTTCCGCCGACACGGCTGTGACGTGGTCGTGTTGGAGGCGGGTATGGGCGGTCGTCTGGATTCGACGAATGTTATTCGTGAGCCGCTGTTGTCGGTGATCACCGGCATTGCGCTGGATCATACGGCATTCCTCGGCGATACGGTCGAGAAGATCGCCGCCGAAAAGGCGGGTATCATCAAGGACGCCCGTCCTGTGCTGTACGGTGGCGAGGATGCCGCCGCCCGCCGCGTCATTGCGGATACGGCGGCGAAGCAAGGCTCGATGATGTATGAGGTGGATTATGCCGATTTGACCGTCACCCACGCGGGGCTTGACGGCGCGGTGCTTGATTTCGGCGCGTATAAAGACGTCGCGCTCAATCTGCTCGGCACCTATCAGCCACGCAATGCGGCGGTGGTGCTGACGGCAGTGGATGTTTTGCACGGCGAGGGCTTGAACATCCCCGAAAGCGCGGTGCGTGAAGGGCTGGCGGCGGTGACGTGGCGCGGGCGGTTTGAGTTGCTCGCGAATGATCCGCCGATCATCTTCGACGGCGCACACAACGCGCAGGGCATCGACGCTGCCGTCGATGCTATTCGCCATTATTTCGGCGAACAGCGTGTCTACGTAATGACGGGTGTTCTGCAAGACAAGGATTATCACGCGATTGCCCGTGCGCTGTCTGCGGTGGCAGGGCGCGCTTTTGTGCTCACTCCCGACAACCCCCGCGCGTTGGCGGGAGAGGAGTATGCCCGCTTACTTGAAAGCCTCGGCGTGCCGTCGGTCGCCTACCCATCGGTGAAAGCGGCGTACACCGCCGCTGTTGCCGCCGCGCGGGAGGATAACACACCGCTTGTGTGCCTCGGCTCACTGTATACTTATGCCTCACTGTGAAAGCAAAAATCCCCGACCGACGGTCGGGGATTTTTCAGTCTTTTGTATAGAACGCGGCGAGTATGGCTTCGTACAGGCTGGTTTCGTCAGGGCGGAACGCCACATGCTCGCCTTCGAGTCGACTCTCGCCCGTGACGGACAGATACTCGATGGCGGGCTGTCCGCCGACGAGATAGGTGCTCGCGAGATACGTGATCTCCGAGAAGGTCAGGTCGCTGACCGCATAGGGCTTGACCGCGTTATAGTATTTTTCCAGTAGGGTAAAGTTGCCTTTGACGTTATTGGCGGCAACGCGGATAAACTCATTGAGGAACTGCTTCTGCCGTAGCATACGGCGATTGTTTGCGTCAACGTCATCGCCGCGCTGTTGGATATACGGGATGACCGAGCGGTTATCCAGTTTGACGGTTTGCCCTTTGTTTAGTTCGTATTTGATTTTGTTCTCATAATAGCGAAGATCTTCCAGCACGGTCACGGTTACCCCGCCGACCGCCTTGTTGAGGGCCTTGACGCCGTCAAAGTCAATGGCGATAAAGCTGTCAATGGGCATACCGTAGAGCAGGCGATTGACCGAGCGCACGGTATTCTCGCATCCTTCTTCGGGGGTTGCGCCGTAGGCGTAGGCGAGGCAGAGCTGACGGTTTTCCGTGCCGATGAAGTTCCCGTCGGCATCATAGAGGTTGATGTCTGTCATCGTTTCGCGCGACAGCGGAATAATCTTCACGTGACCGGTGTCGGTGTTGAATGCGGCGACAAACAGGCTGTCTGCCTGTCCGTTTGTGCCGTAGGATGCGTCACTTTGTATAGCGGTTTTGTCCACGCCCATAAACAGCAGACTGACGACCGCGTCATTATAGCGGTAGGTTTCCCCTTTATAGGTGATGAGTCGCCCCTCTTCCTCAGCATCGTCTCCAAGTGATTCGGGCGGTGTGATGCTGTTGTCCCGATCGAACAACGATGCGCGTCCCTTCCAATAGAGCGCGTAGTATACGCTTGCCGCGATCAACCCGATCGCCGCGATTACCGCGAGGATGATCATCGCTATGCGCAACGTGCGGCGAGCAGGAAGAGGCAGTCGGGATATGAGATTGCGCATAGTCGATCACCTCCGTTACTGTGATGGTTGTTGTCAAGCAGTCGGTTGGTCGCCGGTCAGCACGCCGACAACCAACAGTCGCTGGCTGCTGCTTGCCGTACAGGTACTCAGTGTGATGATGCGTGCGTTGGTGGTCACCGAGATGCCTTCGCGCACCTGCCGCGTCATAGACGCAGGCTTGAGTGTCTGTTGTAAAAAAGCGGCATAATCCTCATCGTTATTGAAATTAAAGGA
>JAZOCG010000045.1:0-5365 GCA_045596345.1 Acutalibacteraceae bacterium | reverse complement strand
ATGAGGACGAACCCGTCGTTCCCACTCCGCCTGCGGATGAGGACGAACCCGTTGTTCCTACTCCGCCTGCGGACGAGGATGAACTCGTTGTTCCTACTCCGCCTGCGGACGAGGATGAACCCGTTGTTCCCACTCCGCCTGCGGACGAGGACGAACCCGTCGCTCCCACTCCGCCTGCGGACAAGGACGAACCCGTTGTTCCCACTCCGCCTGCGGATGAAGACGAACCCTTTGTTCCTTCTTCGCCCGAAACCGGCGACAACACAAATCTTCATCTGTGCTTCGCTCTGCTGTTTGTCAGCGGTGGTGCCCTTGTTGGTACGACACTTTACGGCAAGAAGAAGGAAGATGCAGAAGAAAGCTAAGTAATATTTGCAAACAACGCCCTGCAGGATGTTCTGCAGGGCGTTGTTTTTAATGGTGAACTTATAGCTTTCTCATACTTTTCGTTTTTCTGTTTATACTATTGACCGAAAGGGGAGAGAACTATGATTGAACAAGATACGATAAAACTGTTGCGTGAATGTGACGCGGGGATCAAGATGGGTGTGTCGTCCATTGAAGATGTGCTCAACTATGCCCACGATGAGAAACTACGCACCTATCTGTCGGATAACAAAGCCGCGCACGAAAAACTGGATGTCGAGTTGCAGGAGCTGCTCGATCGCTATGAAGATGACGGCAAAGAGCCGAACCCGATGGCAAAGGGTATGTCGTGGTTAAAGACGAATGTGATGCTGGTCGTCAAGGAGTCGGACAGCACCATTGCCGATCTGATCACCGACGGGTGTAATATGGGGGTCAAATCTCTCAGCCGCTATCTCAACCAATACGCGGCGGCGGACGAAAAGTCCAAGGACATCTGTAAAAGGCTGATCAAACTTGAAGAAGAACTCAGCGTGCAGATGCGCGATTATCTGTAAGATAACAAGGCAGGAGAATACTCCTGCCTTGTTAAATTTTTCTTGCCACGCATTGTGTTGTATGGTAAAATATGCTTATTAAAGCCAAAGGAGTTAACACAATGCGAGATAAAAGCAGTGCAAATCCTTTCACCTGGGTGCAGATCTGTTGGGCGGCGGCGGGACTGTCGCTGTTGGCGGCGGCGTTGCACGTTTATAACGTTCCCGATAACCGTCTGCCGTCGGTTGCCGCGCATCTCGGTTTCGCGATGTTGTTCGCGGGTTGCATTAATTTGGTGGTGTATTATTTTCAGAAGGATAAGATCCACGGCTCGCACTGGCTGCTGGCGGACGGGATGACCTCGGTGCTGTTGTCCATCTTCCCGTTGCTTAATCAGATGATTTTGCCTGCCGTGATCCCGTTCTTCTTCGGGATCTGGGAGCTGTTTTCGGGTATTATCAAGTTCGTCGAGGCGACCGAACTGCACGAGGAAAAGATCCGCGGCGGTCGTTGGTTTCTGCTCATCGGTGTAATTGAACTGCTGTCGGGCATAGGCTCGATGCTCGAACCGATCGACGAATACGTGGGAATGAACCACGTCATCGCGATCATCCTGCTGGTGCAGAGTTTCGGCTACATCTTCAAGATGCTCATCTACCATAACCTCGCGGGCACGGGCAGTATGTCGTGGCTGCACCGCAAACATCGCCACTCAGCGAAATGACGGCATAAGAAAGGACTTCACGGATGTGAAGTCCTTTTGCTTTACATGTTATTTTACACCTTAACCGGCTTTTTCTTTGCCGCTTCGTGCTTGATACGATAGAGTTCTTCCACGGCAAAGCCTAGCTTGGTGATAACATTCGGTTTGGTGGGGTAGCAGTAGAAGGAATCCTTGTCGGTGGAGATGTCAAAGCAGTCATACGGCTTAATATAGCAGTAATCGTATTCGACGTGCAGGCTGTTGTTCTCGATCGGGGTGCGCTGGACGCGGTAGGGCGCACCGTTGTAGTGCCCTTCGAGGATAAAGCCGTTTTCGGGATCGTGGGTGATTGTCGCCTTGCCGAGGTGAGTGAATCGCCAGCAGCGGGGCAGGGAGTACACGTCCACATCATCCTCAAAGGAGTATTCCCCGCGCGCGATCTGCTCGCACACCTGCTGACGTTCCCAGTCAAACCAGTCGGGGATGTGACTAAACTCGGTCTCGCCCGAAAGCGCGGCGAGCGTGCCGTCTTCGTTCAGATTCCAGCGTTTGCCGCATTCGGTGCAGTAAAGCTCGGTGCCTTTAGACGCCATTTTGGACTCGGTCAGGCAGTAGGGACACTGATACAGCACTTTGTGCAGACCTTCGGCGCGGAACGGCTCGGTGATGAGGATGCCGTTTTCTTTTTGATAGCGGTATTCGTCGTATTGGAACGCTTGCCGAATGGCGGCATTGATCTCGTCCGCGGACATCGTCTTGACCTGGTCGGCGGTGAGGATCTGCGTCATCGTCATATACAGCGGTACCTTACGCGGTTTACGGAAGTTCCAGAACGGCGTGAGCAGGTGATTACCGTGGTGCTTGATGACCACGACGGGCACCTTATTCATTTTGGCGAGCTTGCCGAGTGCCTCCGGCAGATATGCGGTGGTACCGCAGGGGGTGTAGCGCGCCTCGGGATACATACTGAGGATATCCCCGCGCTTGAGTACGCGGTTGATGGACTTGACTAGGTGCAGGTCGGTGGTGAACTTGCGCGTGCCAATCGAGCCGATAAGCTCCATCAGCCACGGACGGCGATAGTAGCCGTCGATGCTGACGACGTTGTTGACGCGGTGGGGGAAGGTCGCCATCGCCGCGATCTCGAAGTCGATGAAATACTGGTGATTGCTCAGCAGCATATACGGCGGCTTGACACCTTCCATGTTGATCTTCTCGATCTTATACTTTTTGCCGATGAGCATAATCTTGGATAACAACCAGATCAGCCACACGATGACAAGCGGCTGACGGATGGGATATTTTGCAGTTTTATAATATTTTTTATTCTTATAATTCACTTGCATATCATAAACTCCACTCTAACAAGGTCTATTTTAGCAAAAAATTGTCGAATACGCAAGAATAATTCTTTTCCGTAAAATCTTGTAATCGATGCGAAAACGCGGTATAATGAAGAGAGAGGTGATACTGTGGTTGTATTGTATATTCTGCTCGGGCTGGTGCTTCTCGCGCTGTTGACGAGTTTTGTGTGCTTTTTGATGGCGTTTTATGCGCCGCGCAAGAAAGAGACCGAGGAATACCCCATCCCGCCGGGGAAGATCTATGAGCCGCATCGCGAAACGATGGTGGCGTGGATCAAGGAAGCGCGCGCGATGCCGCACGATGATGTGTGTATTACGTCGTTTGATGGGCTGACGTTGTATGGGCAGTATTACGAGTTAAACCCCGATGCGCCGATCGAGTTGATGTTCCCCGGTTATC
This sequence comes from Acutalibacteraceae bacterium, assembly GCA_045596345.1. Classification (GTDB taxonomy): domain Bacteria; phylum Bacillota; class Clostridia; order Oscillospirales; family Acutalibacteraceae; genus UBA5905. Next base: position 1,995 of record JAZOCG010000045.1, on the reverse strand, counting down.
GAGGAGTCGCAGAGCGGGATCTGTGTGGCGGTGTCCAGCGCGCGTTTGCGCTTGGGCATAACGTGCTTATTGTTAATCAGCGTTCCTGCGATAAGAGCGCGGGGCGAGTGATCACCTTTGGCGTGCGGGAGCATCGAGACTGCCTCAAGTGGATCGACTATATTCTCGCGCGTTTCGGCGAGGACGTGAAGATCATCCTTGCCGGGGTGTCGATGGGCGCGGCGACGGTGATGACCGCGGCGGGCTGTGATCTGCCGAAGCAGGTGGTTGGTATTGTTGCCGACTGTGGCTACACCTCGGCGAAAGACATCATCTGCAAGGTCATTCGTCAGATGCATCTGCCCGCACGACTGCTGTATCCTTTTGTGCGGCTCGGCGGTCTGATCTACGGCGGTTTTGACGTCGAGGCAACCTCGCCCATCGAGGGGATGAAGCGATGCAGAATACCTGTCTTTTTCGCTCACGGCGACGCGGACGATTATGTGCCGTATGAGATGAGCGTACGCAATTTTGAAGCCTGCACGGCGAAGAAAGTGTTGTTCACCGTTGCAAATGCGGGACATGGGTTGAGTTATCTCATCGATCCTGACGGCTATGTGAAAACGCTCGAAGAGATCTTTCCCGAGTATTCTGTGATAGAGAGGAAGTAACACTATGTCAAACATCTGGCACGACATTGCCCCGAAGCGCATCAAACCGCAGGACTTTATCTGCGTTATTGAGATCTCGAAGGGCAGTAAGAAAAAATACGAATTGGATAAGGAAACGGGTTTTCTGATGCTTGACCGTATTTTGCATACCTCGACCCACTATCCCGCAAACTACGGGTTTATCCCGCGCACTTTCGGTGACGACGGTGACCCGTTGGACGTGCTCTTGCTGTGTTCTGAACCGATCGAGCCGATGACCTTGGTGCGGGCGTACCCGATCGGGATGATCAAGATGGTAGACGACGGACGTGACGACGAGAAGATCATTGCTATCCCGTTTAACGACCCGACGTATAATCAGTATACGGATATTGAACAGTTGCCTAAGCACATCTTTGAGGAGATGCGCCACTTCTTCACGGTGTATAAGAACCTTGAGCATAAGGAAACCGCCGTGGATGAGGTCAGCGGTTGTGAGGCAGCGGTACGCATCGTCGACGAGGCGATCGACCGCTATGTCGAGTGCTTCTGCAAGGCGAGAGGTTGATAAAACGGCGTATTCGGACTGGACTTGTTCAGACAGAATACGCCGTTTTTTATGTTTTTACTTGCCTTTTACGCTGTAATGTGATAAAATAAACTGAATTTTCGGTTGTGAAAAGAAAAGAGGGGTCTTATGAGCGAAAAGAGAAGTAGTTTTACCGGTAAGCTCGGTTTTGTGCTGGCGGCGGCGGGTTCCGCGGTCGGTCTGGGCAACATTTGGCGTTTTCCGTATTTGGCGGCGAAATACGGCGGCGGTATTTTCCTGTTGGTGTATCTCATTCTGGCGGTGACCTTCGGCTTTGCGTTGATGCTCGCCGAGATCGCCATCGGTCGTAAGACGGGACTCAGTGCCATCGGCGCGTTCCGTCAACTGAATAAGAAATACACCTTCATCGGTTATTTGGCGTCCGTTGTGCCGATGATCATCCTGCCGTATTACTGCGTGATTGGCGGTTGGGTGGCAAAGTATCTGACGGTGTTTGTCAGCGGACAGGCGGGAGCTGCGGTCAGTGATACGTATTTCACCGACTTTATTGCTCGTCCTGCAGAGCCGATCGTGTGGTTCTTTGTGTTCCTCGCTTTGACGGCACTTATCGTCATTCTCGGTGTCGAGAAGGGCATCGAAAAGGCCAGCAAGATCATGATGCCCGTGCTGGTGGTACTGTCGATCGTCATCGCGATCTACACGATGTTTATCCCCGGCGCAGGCGAGGGTGTCTTGTATTATCTGACCCCTAATTTCAAGAATTTTTCGGCAACGACGGTGCTCGCGGCGATGGGACAGCTGTTCTATTCGATGTCC
>JAZOCG010000044.1:0-3452 GCA_045596345.1 Acutalibacteraceae bacterium | reverse complement strand
CTTTATCGCCGCGGCGGTGGAGGAGGAGACCAAGCGGCTGTACGTCTACGATGAGCATTATGAAAAACGGATGCTCAACGAGGCGATTGCGGCGATGATTCGGGAAAAGGGGTATCAAAAGGAGCGCATTCGTGCCGACAGTGCCGAGCCGAAATCCAACGACGATCTGCGACGGCTGGGAATTGGGCGCATCCAACCTGCCCGAAAAGGGGCAGATTCGGTTTCTGCCGGCATCGCTCGCTTGCAGGAATACCGCATCCTCGTGCACCCGCGCTGTGTGCACACGGCGGCGGAGTTCGGCGCGTATTGCTGGCAGAGTGGCTCGCGGGAAGGAGTGTTTATCAACCGTCCCGTCGACCGCGATAATCATCTGATGGATGCCTTGCGGTATGCGATGGAGGATGCACCGAGGACAACCGTCAAGGGAAAACCCCGCCGTTACGGGTTTAACGGCGGTTGGAATGAATAGAAAGGAGAATAGGATGTTTTTGGTTGGCTTTATTTTTGGGGTAACGCTGTTGACTGTGTTGTTGCTGCTGTTTGATCGGGAGGAGCAGCGCGCCGACGAGGAGATGATGTCGACGGGCATAGTCAACGCGTCGATATCCGACAACTGGGAGCAGACGCGCAATTTCCTGTATTATGACGGCACCGAGATGCCGATAAAGAAGGAGGAACGGTATGAGTAAAAAGACAGAACCTGTCAGCGTCGTGACGCCTGAGCAGGTGTTTGCCGAGTATCATCGCGGCATCACGTATAAGGAGTCCCTTGGTCGCCACGGGATGACGGAGCAAAGCCGCATCAATGAGCGGTTTTATTCGGGTGACCAGTGGCACGGTGTGAATTGCGGTGATACCCGCCCGCTTGTGCGACATAACGTCATTAAGCGTATCGGCGATTATAAGATGGCGATTGTCGCCTCCTCGCCGATGTCGGTGCAGTTTTCTGCCGAGGGTGTGCCCAACACCCTCGAATTACGCGGACGGGTGGAGACTATCCGCCGTCAGCTGCAAGAGGGGGCTCTGCTGACCGATGAGTTCACCCCCGAAGAGGAGGCGCAGACCGTTGCGGGTGCGTTGACGGATTATTTTGCCACCACCTCCCGTCGGCTTGGTTTGGACACGCTTGGTCGTCACGCATTGCGTAACGCGTATATCAGCGGTACGGGCGTGCTGTATACCTACTGGGACGACCGTGTGCGTACAGGTTTATATGCCGACGTTTCGCGCACAAAGCCGATTTACGGCGATATCGCCTGCGAGGTATTGGAGATCGAACACGTGTATGTCGGCGACCCGCTCATCGAGGATATTCAGCAGCAGCCATACGTTCTCATCTCACAGCGTAAACCCGCTGCACAGCTGCAGCGTCTAGCGAAACAATACGGCAGTGCAGACTGGCTTTTGATCCGTCCTGATGAGGGTGGGGAGGATATGAACGCCCACGCGACGCTCATCACCCGCTTTTGGAAGGAGTGGAACGAGGACGGTACGGCTTGCACGGTGAAGGCGATGCAGGTGTGTCGCGGTGCAGTGGTGCGCCAGGCGTGGGATATGGGTGTAAGGTTATATCCCTTGTCAGTGTTTAAGTGGGAAGAGAAGCGTTGTCGTGCCTACGGCGAGAGTGAGATCCCGTATCTCATTCCAAACCAGATCGCCATCAACCGCACGGTGTCGGCGGGGGTTTGGGCGGTGATGATGATGGGTATGCCCATTATGTTGGTCAACGGCGATGTTGTGCAGCAGCCCATCACCAACGATCCAGGTCAGGTTATCCCCGTTTACGGCACAAGTGAGGAGGTGCAGAACGCGGTGCGGTATGTTGATCCGCCCGCATTCTCCGCTCAACTGGATACCAACGTGCAAAACCTCATCAACGATACAATGACGCAGGCGGGTATCAGCAGTACGCTGCTCGGTGACGTCAAGCCGGACAACACCTCGGCGATTTTGGCAGTCCGTGAAGCGTCGCTGATGCCGTTGCAAATGGTGCAAAACCGCTATTTCCGCTTTTTGGAGGAGACGGCACGCATCTGGTGCGAGTTCTGGCTTGCGATGTACGGCAACCGTGCGCTGAAATTACAACAGACTGACGGCGTATGGTATATGCCGTTTAATGCGGAGAAATACCGCGATATGCTGTTGAGCATTACCGTCGATGTGGGTAACGGCAGCCAGTACAGTGAGGAGCGTTCAGTGGAAACGCTGGACAATCTCTATAAAAACGGTGTCATCACCGCAAAACAGTATCTCAGCCGCCTGCCGCAGGGCTACGTCCCGAAACTGGATGCCCTGTTGCAGGAGCTGAAATAACCTCTCACCAACCACCGAGAGGGGGTGAGGAGTATGATTTAGGAGGTAACAGAATGAACGAAGAAGCCTTGCGGTCTGTGGAGACCGCGCCCGAGGAGGACATCTCTTTGACGGACGAAACCGGTTCCCCTGAGAGCATTACTATCGAGCAGCCCACTGCCGAGAACCCGCCCGCTGACGAGCAAATCGTGCCAACGGACATCACCCACCGATTGGCGGAGGAGTTTTTTTGTCTGCGGGAGGAATTTCCTGCGCTGCACAGTCCGGAGCAGTTGCCGGATGCGGTGCTGGATATGGCGGTGGAAAAGAATGTTCCGCTGCTGGATGCGTATCTGCGTTTTCGCCACGAGGAGGAAAAGCGGATGCGGCAGGAGGAAGAACGCCGTCGTTTGGCGGCGGCTCGCTCGGCAGGATCGCTGTTGCAGGGAGAGGCGGAATCGCATCCCGAACAAGAGGCGTTTTTACGGGCATTCCGAACAGCATTAAAATGAGAAAGGAATACTGATTATGAGTTTGAATTTAGAAGCGATTTCCAAGAAGATGACCGATGAGCTGGATAAGGCGGTTGTGCAGAAGCCTGTGACGGGTTTTCTCGCGGACAACAATCTGCGCGGTAAGTTTGTGGGCGCGAAGACGGTTATGATCCCCGAGATGAACATTTCCGGTCTCGGTGATTATAATCGCGATACCGGCTTTGTCAACGGCACGGTGTCGGTGTCCGCGACGCCCTTTACGCTGTCGATGGACCGTGGTCGTTCCTTCCAGCTCGATCGCGAGGATCACGACGAGTCCGGTGTTGCCGACCTGGCGGGTCAGATCATGGGCGAGTTCGTCCGTACGCAGGTTGTGCCCGAAGTGGATGCGTATGTGCTGTCCAAGCTCGCCGGCTACGCTGCCGGTGCGGCGCAGACGGTTGACGGTATCCCCGCCACCGATGCTTTGTCGATGCTGTCTACCGCGATCGCCAATGTGCAGAACGAGGTCGGCTATGACGAAGAGCTGGTTGCCTTCGTCGACAGCGCGATGTGGACCGCCCTGCAGAACAGCCCCGAAACTACCCGTATGCTGGTGATGAATGACTTTGCTCGCGGTGAGTTGCATTCCCAGGTGACCACCTATAACGGCGTATCCATCCTGCC
>JAZOCG010000043.1:0-5908 GCA_045596345.1 Acutalibacteraceae bacterium | reverse complement strand
TTTTGAGATAATCGATGTTCGCCAGGCTGCAGGTGTTGAGCCATACCGCCTGATACTCCGCCGCGTGCTCCTCAAAAAAGGCGGTGAGCTGTTCGCGGTAAAGACGGTAATTCCGACTGCGCGCGCAGATCTTATACACCCGCCCGCCGAGTGCGCCGATCTCGTCCTCGTACGCGATGGTCGGGCAGTTGGTGAGAAAATCGAACTGCATGCGCGTACGATCGATCTTGCGGTAGTAGGACATAATAAAGCTTTCCATCCCGCCGGGGTTATCGTTCATACCGAAAATCAACACGTGGGTCATAAAAAATCTCCTTCTATACCGTCAACGGCGACGGCGGTTTTGCCATTGGCGCAGGCGGATAACGAGTTGCAGTATAAGCATCCACCGCTTTTTCGCCGCGAGGAAGACGAGGTGCTTGACCTTACCCGCTTGTGCGAGCGGTGCGCGCTCGAGCGCACGGCGGAAGATTGGTAGTTTCAGCACCGCGGCGGCGTCACGACGCTGAAGGCGTGCGGGGCGGTCGGACGCGAAGGTGTCGTGTACCAATAATACCAATAGGTTGTCCAGCACATAGAAATAGAACGCCTCGCGTACGGCATCGCACTCGTCGGCAAGATGCCGCTCGGTCGCCTCGAGCGAGAGGCGGTATTTCTCTACCAATTTCCCCGCCTGCCCGTGGACGGCGGAATCGGGATTGATATAATAGTGATAGACAGCCTGGTCGATCAGCACCAGTTTGTGGCAATCTTTCAGCAGGCGAATGAGGTAATCGCTGTCCTCGGCATGGGTGAGGGCGGGATCAAAGCGCACCTCGCTGTGCTGAATAAATGCGGTGCGGTAAAGGTTGCCCCACACCATCAGATAGCGGGTGGGCTTTTGCAGAAACAGCATACGCGCCTCTTGCACCTGTGCGGCGTCGTACACCTTGTCGGGTTGCCCCTCGGCGACACCGTCGGTGCCGCCGACGATCACGTCACTGTCGGGATACCGCTCGGAGGCATTTAACAGTATTTTAAATGCATCGGGCAACAGCCAATCGTCTGCGTCGAGGAACGTGGTGTAGTCACCCCGTGCCTCGTCGATGCCGCGGTTACGCGCGTGGGATACACCTTTGTCGCTGTGCACAAGCCGCACACGACTGTCCTTCTCGGCGAGCCGCTCACCGACCGCGGTCGTGTCATCCGTCGCGCCGTTTTCCACAATGAGCATCTCCCATTCGGGCATCGACTGGACACACAAGCTGTCATAGCATCGCGCGAGATAGGGTGCCGCATTGTATGCGGGCACGATCACGGAAATGCGGCAACGCGGTTGTGACATAAAGCAGTTCACCTCGTTCAGGGCATAATATTACATCTTAATATATATCGTAATGTACCATAAAAGCCGTATAATGTCAATATCCCCTGCTTTCGGCGAGGTTATGCACAACGGCAAAATGCCCTCGGAATGACCAACTCATCCCGAGGGCAACTGTGGTTTATTTGCTGTTTTTCACCGCTTTTTCGGCGAAGGAGTTGTTGACGACCTTGTCGTAGTCGGCGGTCTTTTTCAGTTCGCCCGCCTCGGTCATCACGCTCTGCAGGCGGTCAAAGCCCGCCTTGCCCATCACGGGGGTGGTGTTCCACGCGTCGATCGACTGATAGCTCTCTACCGCTTTGGTGAGCAACGGAAGGTCGGTGTCGGGGAATTGATCCGCGACCGCCGCGGCGATTTCGGCGGCGGAGTGGGTGGCGACCCACTGCTGTCCGCGGTAGACGGCGTTTGTGAATCGCTGAATGAGGTCGCTGTTTTGCTCAATATAGCTCTTTTTCGCGAAATAGGCAGTATAGGGTATGTCACCCGATGCCTCGCCGACCGAGGCGACGATGTAGCCCTGTCCCTGCTGCTCGAGCATCGAGGCTGTCGGCTCAAAGGCGGTGACGTAATCCCCGGTGCCGCCCGTGAAGGCGGCGGTCATCATCGCGTACTGCACACTGTTGTCCAACGTGGTGTCGTTGACGGGATCGATGCCGTTTTTGCGCAGGACGTGCTCGAGCGTCATATACGGCACGCCGCCGCGGCGACCGGGGAGAACGACCTTGCCCTTGACCTTATCCCAGGTGAAGTTGTCGTCGTTGTCCCGCCCGATGAGGAAGGAGCCGTCGCGCTGCGTGATCTGCGCAAACACCTGCGTGTAGTCGGTGTTGCCCTCGTTGTAGACGTAGATGGATGCCTCGGGACCCGCGAAACCGATGTCGATGTTGCCCGACAGCACCGCCGCCATCACCGCGTCCGCGCCTTGCCCGTTGGACAGCTCGACCTCGATGCCCTCGTCGGCGAAATAGCCGAGCGCGATCGCGGCGTATTGCGGCGCATAGAAGATGGAGTGGGTGACTTCGCACACCCGCACCTTTTGCAAACTGCCCTCGTCTTTTTTACAGCCGACGAGACCGACGGCGAGAAGGGCGACGGCGGCGAGCACCGCCACCCCTTTGCGAATTGCGTGTTTCAAATCAAATGCATCCTTTCTCTGTGAGTTACCGTCCGAAGCGTCGCCCGACAACGTGTTGCATCAGCGCGACGGCTTCGTACAGCAGTGCGGCGGTCACGGCGAGGATGATGACACTCGCCATCACCAGATCCATTTTAAAGACCTGACCGCCGTAGACAATGAGGTATCCCAGTCCGGCGCGGGATACCAGAAACTCGCCTGCAATGACACCGACGAGCGACAGGCCGATGTTGACCTTGAGCGAGTCGAACAAGGTCGGAATGTTGGCAGGGAAGACGATCTTCGTGAAGATCTGCCGTTTGGTCGCACCGAAGGTGTGCGCCATACGGATGGCACTCTCATCGGTGTCACGAAAGCCTGACAGCATCTCGAGCACCGTTACGACCAGTGATATGGCGAGTGCCATAAAAACAATAGCCTTGGTGCCTGCGCCCGCGATAATGATGATCACGGGACCGAGCGCGATCTTCGGCAGACTGTTGAGCACGACAAGGTACGGTTCGCTGACCTTGGAGATAAAGTTGTTCCACCACAGCAGGATCGCCAGTAGTACGCCTGCCGCCGCGCCCAGCAGGAAGCCTGCCAGCGTTTCCCCGACGGTGACCTGTATGTGGTAAAGGAGATCGTCTTCGAACATAGTGCGATAGGTACGCAGAATACGGGAGGGCTGGCTGAAAATGAAGCTGTTGATCCACCCCAGCCGTGCCGCTCCCTCCCATACGAGCAAAAACAGCACGAGCACGCCCCAGCGACATAGGTTGATGTGGCGGGCGAGACGCTTGTTCTGCTTAAGGTAGAGGGCTCTCTCCGGCGACAGTGCCGGTTGACTTGAGTGCTTCATTCATCCCCAATTCCTTCCATATATGATTGAAGTATTGTCCGAATTCCGGTTGATTACGGCAGGTGATGGGGGTGCGGTTGTCCGCGGCGAAGTGAATGGGGAGTATTTCGCGGATGACCGCGGGACGCGTGGACAGGATGATGACCTTGTCGCCCATACAGATGCTTTCGGGGATGTCGTGCGTGACCATCAGCGTCGTCACCTGCTCCCTCTTTATAATGCGGTAGACATCCTCGGTGACCTCCAGACGTGTCTGGTAATCCAGCGCGGAGAACGCCTCATCCAACAACAGAATATCGGGGTTGATCGCCAGTGTACGGATAAGTGCCGCGCGCTGACGCATACCGCCTGAGAGTTGCGACGGGTGTCGGTCGGCGAAGGCAGACAGCCCGTAGGTCTCCAGTAGGCGGTCGGCGCGTGCGCGCATTTCGGGGGTGAGCTGGCGGCGGATCTCCAACCCGAACAGCACGTTTTGCCGGATGGTGCGCCATTCGAGAAGGTTATCCTGTTGCAGCATATAGCCGATATGGCTGCTCGGTCCTTTCACCGGTTCGCCTGCGACCACCACCCGTCCGTTGGTGGCGGGCATCATACCGGCGATGATGGACAGTAAGGTGGATTTTCCGCAACCGCTCGGACCGACCATGCTGTAAAACTCGCCCTTTTCCATCGAAAAATCAATATCCTGCAAAGCGACGGTTTCACCGTTTTTTGACTGATAGACCTGCCGCAGATGCTCCACCTGTAAGATCGCCACGTCGTTCACCCTTTCGTCTATGAGGTCTCCTATACCATTGTATGCGGTCGGCGACGGGTGGTGCGCGGCGTTTGTCTGGAAGAAAAAAGCGGCGTATTTTTAGAAATATATGCCAATTTCCGTTCCCTCACCCTTGACAACCCTTGGCTAAATAGTGTAATATAGTAAGCGGTAAGATTTTGCTTTGTGCTTGATCGAACCGCTCGTCAGCAGATGCGGATGGAGGCAATATGCCGTCGGCAACTGCGTTGTTATAAATCGTTTTTCGGCGACCCCGTGGGGGTTTTACCCGTATATTGATACGGCTTTTTGAATAACACAGGGCGGCAGTGTGCCCTGTTCGGTCTTTCAAAATTGAACAAGTCCCTCGGGAACGCCTTAAAGCCCGTAAACCATATTTTACAGGAGGTGTATCCCAATGCCATTGGATGTTTTGTCCGTTGTTATCGGCGCAGGCGCAGGTCTGGTCGTCGGCGGACTGGTGGCGGCGCTGATTGCCTATCGCGCCGGTATTGCCCACCGCAAGAAAACGGCGGAGGCTCGCATCGGCTCTGCGGAGATCGAGGCTGAGCGCATTATGAAAGATGCCCGCTCACAGGCGGAGGCTGCTAAGAAGGAAGCCATCGTCAAGGCAAAGGACGAGATCTATCACCTGCGCAACGAATCCGAGAAGGAGATCAAGGAGCGCAGAGCAGATGTACAGCGTCAGGAGCGTCGTCTGCAACAGAAGGAAGAAACACTCGACCACAAGATTGAAAACTACGAGAAAAAAGAAGAAGCCCTGCAAGAGCGTCAGAAAGAAGTTGAGGCGCGCATGCTGGACGTCGAGGCACTCAAAAAGAGCCAATATGAGCTACTCGAGCGTCTGTCCGGCTTCACCAAGGAGCAGGCGAAGGAATACTTGCTCAGCAGTCTGAGCGAGGAGCTGCAGCACGACAAGGCAGTTAAGCTCGCCGAGTACGAGACCCAGCTCAAGGCGGAAGCGGATCTGCGTGCCCGCTCCCTCATCTCCCACGCCATTCAGCGTGTGGCGGCGGATCAGGTTGCGGAGAGCACCGTGTCCGTTGTGCCGTTGCCCAACGATGAGATGAAGGGTCGCATCATCGGTCGCGAGGGTCGCAACATCCGCGCCATCGAGACGCTCACCGGTATCGACCTCATCATCGACGATACCCCCGAGGCGATCACCCTGTCCGGCTTCGATCCGGTCCGCCGTGAGATCGCCCGCATCGCGATGGAACGCCTTATTTCCGACGGTCGTATCCATCCCGCCCGCATCGAAGAGATGGTCAACAAGGCTCGCCGCGAGGTGGAGAACACCATCAAGGCGGAGGGCGAGCGCGCGATCCTCGAGACGGGTCTGCGCGGTATGAACCCCGAAATTGTCAAACTGCTCGGTCGTCTGCGTTACCGCACCAGTTACGGGCAGAATGTGCTTGATCACTCGATGGAGGTAGCGTTCCTCTCCGGCATTATGGCGAGCGAGCTCGGCATTGATCCTGAGGTTGCGCGTCGCGCGGGTCTGTTGCACGATATCGGTAAGTCGGTCGACCATCAGGTCGAAGGCTCGCACATCGAGATCGGCGTGGACATTGCCCGCAAGTATAAAGAGAGCGAAGCCGTTGTGCACGCTATCCAGGCACACCACGGCGATGTCGAAGCCAAGACCGTGGTTGCTTGCCTCGTGCAGGCGGCGGACGCGATCTCGGCGGCACGCCCCGGCGCACGCCGCGAGAATCTCGAGAACTACATCAAGCGTCTGGAGAAGCTCGAGGAGCTGGCGAACAGCTTCGAGGGCGTCGAGCGGTCCTT
>JAZOCG010000042.1:0-12366 GCA_045596345.1 Acutalibacteraceae bacterium | reverse complement strand
AGTTCACAGCCGTTCAGCTCGCGAATGACGTCGTCGGTGTCGATGAAAGGACGTCCGAGTTCTCGCGCGAGCAGACGACCGAGGGTGGACTTGCCGCTCGAGGGCATACCGATGAAGATGAGATTGTTTTTCATAGCCTTTATTCTCCTTGGTGTTGGTCTTCCTTGTGAAAATACCGCTGTATCGCTTCGGCGGCAGGACGGGTCATTCCTTTGACGAGCATCAGTTCTTCGAGGGATGCGCGTCCGATATTGCGCACCGAGCCGAACTGCCGCAGCAGTGCGCGGGCGCGGGTCTCGCCGATACCGTCAATCGACAGCAGAGCGGACGAGATGGCGGATTTTTTGCGCCGCTTGCGGTGGTAGGCGATGGCGTAGCGGTGTACCTCCTCCTGAATGGTTGAGAGTAGGGTGTACGCCGCGCGCTTGAGATGAATGGCGATCTCGCCCCCCTCAAGCGCGATAGCGCGGGTGCGGTGGCGGTCGTCCTTCACCAGACCGAAAACTGGGATGTTCAGCCCGTATCGGTCGATGACGGGTTTAACCGTTGACACGTGTCCCTCACCACCATCAAGCAGGATGAGATCGGGCTTGCGACCGAAACCGACCCCCTCATCTTGATGGGTGAGATATTCGTCCAGACGGCGGGTGAGTACCTCGGTCATCGAAGCATAATCGTCCTGCCCAATGACGGATTTAATACGAAAACGGCGATAGGCACTCTTGAGCGGTTTGCCGTTCTCGAACACCACCATGCCCGCGACGTTGTCACTGCCGGCGGTGTTGGAGATGTCGTAACATTCGATATAGACGGGGGTGTCGGCAAGCCCGAGCAGCTGGCGGATATCCTCCAGTGCGGCGGCTTCCCGCCCCGTCATACCGACCTGTTGGGCGATGCGTTCAACGGCGTTGGCACGGCACATCTCGATGAGATGTGCCTGTTCACCGATCTGCGGGCGGACGATGTGTACCCGCCGACCCGCTTTGTCACCGAGCCAGCGTTCCAGCAGTTCGCTGTCCTCGACCTCGCCGTCCACCGTGATCTGCGGCGGCACGCGATCGCGCATCGTATAATATTGCTCAATAAACGCGCCGCGTGCAGCGGGCGCATCGTCCAGTTCATCCATCATAAAATGTTCACGGTCGCACATCCGCCCCGCGCTAAAGCGGAACACTTCAAAGCACGCCGCCCCCGAGCCTTGCGCGAGCGCGATGACGTCCTGCTCCGGGATGCGGGAGAGGACAACTTTTTGCTTTTCTCCCAGTCGGCGGATGGCGGTAATGCGGTCACGCAGACGCGCCGCTTGCTCGAAATCCAGTCGTTCTGCGGCATCTTCCATCCGCTGTTGCAATGCCGCCATCGTGTCGGCACTGCCCTTGGTGAGAAATTCGATCGCCTGATCCACCCGTTCTTGATAGTCCTCGGGACGGATGCGTCCCGTGCAAGGGGCGCAACACTGCCCGATATGGGCATTAAGACAAGGGCGGTCTCCTGCGCGCTTACCGTGCGCGAGGGAGCGTCCACAGGTGGAGAGGGAGAAGATTTTATTCGCTTCGTCCACCGCCTGTTTGACGGTGTAAGAACTCATAAACGGTCCGATATACTGCGCGCCGTCGTCGACGAGCTGATTTGCCTCGCTCAGGCGGGAATAGGGCGGTGGGGATACACGTACGTAGTGGTAGCCCTTATCGTCCTTGAGCAGAATATTGTATTTCGGGCGGTGCTGTTTAATGAGAGAACATTCCAGCACCAACGCCTCAAACTCGTTGCCGACAACGATGTAATCAAAGTGGTCGACTTGCGCGACCATTCGGCGTACCTTCGCGGTGTGGTTTGTTTGTGAGCCGAAATATTGGCTGACACGGTTTTTGAGTTTTTTTGCTTTTCCGATGTAGATAACGGTGTCGGCGGCGTCCTTCATCATATACACGCCCGGCTGTAACGGCAGAGCCATCGCCTGCTTACGCAAGGCGGTTAGTTTATCCCCCGCGCTCATCCGTTTTGCCTCGTCTGCCAGTATTTGCGGTCAAGACTGCGGTACTGGATCGCCTCGGCGATGTGCGGAGTGTCGATGACCTCGCTGCCCGCGAGATCGGCGATGGTGCGCGCGACCTTCAGCAGTCGGTCGTATGCGCGCGCGGACAGCCCCAAGCGTTCAAACGCTCCCTTGAGCAGGGTATTCGCTGCATCGGTGAGCGGGCAGTATTCTTTGAGTTTACCGGTGGGGATGCGGGCGTTGCTGGCGATGTCGGTGCCGGCAAAACGCCGTTGTTGGATCGCCCGCGCGGCATTGACACGCGCACGAATGGCGGCAGAGGGTTCGGAGCGTCGCTGTGAGGACAGTTGATCATAGTCCACGGGCGGTACTTCGATATGCAGGTCGATGCGGTCGAGCAGCGGTCCCGATACCTTGCCGAGATACCGCTGTACCGCCTGCGCCGAGCAGGTGCAGGGGCGGGTAGGATGCCCGTAATAGCCGCAGGGGCAAGGGTTCATCGCCGCCACCAGCATAATCGAGCAAGGGTAGGACAGCGATGCGCTGACGCGGGAGATGGTTACCCGCCCATCCTCGAGCGGTTGGCGCAGACATTCCATCGACACGCGGGAAAATTCCGGTAGCTCGTCAAGGAACAGTACACCGTTGTGCGCCAGGGACACTTCGCCGGGGCGCGGTACGACACCGCCGCCCGCAAGCCCCTGTGCGGATATGTTGTGATGCGGGGAACGGAACGGACGGCGGCTGAGCAGCCCGCCCGACGACAATTCTCCCGCAATGGAGTGGATCTTGGTACATTCGAGTGCTTCTTCGCGGGTCATATCCGGCAGGATGGTGGGTAAGCGTTTGGCAAGCATACTCTTACCCGACCCCGGGGTGCCCAGAAGCAAAATGTTATGTGAACCCGCGGCGGCGATCTCCATCGCGCGGCGGGCAGTTTCCTGCCCCATGACGTCGGCAAAGTCCACCGTATCCAATTCGCTTGTCGGCGAGAACAACTCGGCGGCGAGCGGGGTCAGTGGGGTATGTCCCTGCAGATGCTCAAGCAGAGCGGTGATGGTGGTGACAGGGTAGACGGTAATGCCGTCGACCACGGCGGCTTCCGTGCCGTTTTCGGCGGGGACGTAGACTTCCTTTATCCCCGCGTCACGCGCCGCAATAACCATCGGCAGGACACCGCGTATCGGGCGCACCGCTCCCTGTAGGGACAGTTCGCCCACAAAGGCGGCGCGGCGCAGATCAGCTTTGAGCTGACCGCTGGCACACAGCAGAGCGAGCAACAGCGGCAGATCGTAGACCGAGCCTTCTTTTTTTACGTCGGCGGGTGCGAGGTTGACGGTGATGCGGCTGACGGGATAGGTGAATCCCGCGTTCTTCATCGCCGCACGTACGCGGTCGCGGGATTCCCGCACCGCGGCATCGGGCAGACCGACAACGTCAAAGCCGGGGAGACCTTGTGACAGATCCGCCTCCACTTCGACCATAAAGCCGTCGATGCCGCGAAGTCCCATACTTTTGAGACCGGCAAACATAGCCCCGCCTCCTTCCTGTGAGGTTTATTTCTTGATGAGGTGCACGATGAGCTTGTAGATCTCCACGATGACCAGCGGTGTGAGTGCGAGCCCGATGACCGCGAGCCATGCGCTCAGCCCCATCGGAACAAGCGAGAAGATCGACTGTACACCGGGGATGAGCAGGACACCGAGTAACAACGTCAGTGAACCGAAGAACGCGCCGATCATATAGCGGTTGGATAGTAACCCCGCTTTAAACAGCGAATGGGTGGAGCGGACGTTCATAGCGTGAACAAGCTGTCCTATTGCGAGTGCGGCAAACGCCATCGTCTCGCCGAGTGCCAGGTCGCCCCATTTGACATAGCCGAGCCAGAAGGCGACGAGGGTCAGCACACCGAACATCACACCCTGCCAGATGGCTTGCGCGCCGACACCGCCGCTGAACAGGCTTTCCTCACGGCGACGGGGCTTGCGGTGCATAATGTCTGCCTCGGGCGGCTCCATACCCAGCGCGAGAGCGGGCAGGCTGTCGGTAACAAGGTTGATCCACAGAAGCTGGATCGGCAACAGCGGTGACGTCTTAAACAGCAAAATGGCAACAAACACCGTGACGATCTCGCCGAGGTTGCAGGACAGCAGGAAATGCACCGCCTTGCGGATGTTGTCGTAGATGCCGCGTCCCTCACGCACCGCGGCGACGATGGTGGAGAAGTTGTCGTCCATCAGCGTCATATCCGCCGCGCCTTTTGCGACGTCTGTGCCGGTGATGCCCATTGCACAGCCGATGTCAGCGGCTTTGAGCGCGGGGGCGTCGTTGATACCGTCGCCCGTCATCGCGACGATGTCGCCGCGCTTCTTCCACGATTTGACGATGCGGATCTTATCCGCAGGGGTAACGCGCGCATACACGCGGTAGCGGGTGATGTTGGCATCAAGTTCCTCTTCTGTAAGTGCTTCCAATTCCGTTCCCGTGATGGCAAGTTCGCCCTCGTGCAGGATGCCGAGTTCTTTGGCGATCGCCGCCGCGGTGACGACATTGTCGCCTGTGATCATCACGGTACGGATACCGGCGGTATCGCATTCACGGATAGCGTCCTTGACCTCGGGACGCGGCGGGTCGATCATACCGACCAGACCCGCGAGGGTCAGATCGTTTTCCAGCACGTCAGAGGTGTAGTCGATGGGCGCAACGTCCAGTATTTTAAACGCGACCGCGAGCACACGTAGGGCGTCCTGCCCCATCGCGGTGTTGGCGGCGGCACTCTCTTCGATGTGACCGCGGGTGCAACGGGCAAACACCATCTCGGGTGCGCCCTTGACAACGACGATGACCTGCCCGTCTGCCTGATGCACGGTGGTCATCAGTTTGCGGTCGGAGTCAAAGGGGATCTCGCCGATGAGCGGCATATCCAGAAGCAGAGCGGATTTTTCGGTGCCGATGCGGCGCAGATACGAGAGGATAGCGGTCTCGGTGGGGTCGCCGATGGCGACCTCCTTGCCATCTTCCTCGGTGACGGTGGCATCGGTGCACAGCCCCGCCAGCCGCAACAGCTGTGCGAGCCCGCTTTCGGGTTGGTCACCGTTCAGATCGACCATCTTACCGCCGACGTACGCACGGCGCAGGGTCATTTTGTTCTGGGTGAGGGTGCCGGTCTTATCCGAGCAGATGACCGAGGCACTGCCCAGCGTTTCCACTGCGGGCAGACGGCGGATGATCGCCTGCTTTTTCACCAGTCGCTGGACACCGAGTGCCAGTACGATGGTGACGATGGCGGGAAGACCCTCGGGGATAGCGGCAACCGCCAGCGATACCGCGGTCATAAACATATCCATCAGATTCATCTTCATAAAGAGACCCACGACGAAAATGATGATACAGATGCCGAGTGCGAGGAAGCCGAGCGTCTTGCTCAGCTGAGCCATCTTCTGCTGTAAGGGAGTGGATTCGTCCTTTTCACCCTCAAGCATTGACGCGATATGCCCCATTTCGGAACTCATTCCCGTTGCGACAACGACGGCGACCGCCTTGCCGTTGGTGACACCGCAACCCGAATAGATCATATTGGTGCGCTCGGCAAGCGGGGTGATGTCGTCGAATACACCGTCCGCGTATTTCTCCACCGGCAGGGACTCGCCCGTCAGTGCGGATTCGTTGCAGGAGAGGGAATAGGACTCCAGCACGCGACAATCGGCGGGGACGAGGTCGCCCGCTTCCAATTCGATGATGTCGCCGGGCACGAGAGAATAGGCGGGGAGAGTGACAAGCTTGCCGCCGCGGCGCACGCGGGCGTTGGGCGCGGACATATTCTTGAGTGCCTGCAGAGCCGCCTCTGCTTTACTTTCCTGTGCGACGCCGAGCACGGCGTTGAGCACGACAATGGCGACGATGACGAGCGGTTCGATCCATTCGAATGGTGCCTGGTGGACAAAGTGCTCATATAAGCTCAGCGCGAGCGAGATCGCCGCCGCGATGAGCAGAATGATGACCATCGCGTCCTTCATCTGGCGCAAAAACCGCTCGAACAGTGTCAGCGGTGCTTTCTCTTGCAGACGGTTTTCACCGTATTCTTCCAATCGCACGGCAGCATCGTCGTCGTTCAGACCGCCGACGGCATCGGTGCGCAGTTCGCGTAAAACATCTTCTGTGTGATGGCTGTGCCAGATCATAAGTCAAGCCCTCCGTTTTAAATTTAAATAGACTATTTTATAGTATACCATATCTTAATAAAAAAACCAGTATTTACACGGAAAAATTTTGCTTTTTTACAGAAAATTCACACGAAAAAGGAAAAATTGTAAACTTTTTGAAAATTCATTGAAAAGTGCGAGGGAATGTGATACAGTATAGAAAAGAACAATAAACGGAGTGTTTGTCGATATGGATACGTTTTTCGAGCAGATCGTAAAGAAGAAAAAAACCGTTCTTGAATGGGTTGGAATTGTCGCTGTCGTGGTCGTGGCGGTGGTGCTCGCCGCCGTGCTGTTAATGCTCAATGTTCCGATGTTTTCGCCGCTGCTTATCATCGGTATCGGCTATGGTGCGTGGTGGCTTGTGACGGGGCTCAACGTGGAATACGAATATTGCGTCACTAACGGGGATATCGATATTGACACGATCGTGGCGAAACGTAAGCGTAAACGTATTGTGTCGGTGGTCGGTCGCAAGGTGGAGAGCCTACTGCCGTATGATGCCGCGAAGGTGGACGAAAAGGCGTATCAGCGTGTGGTGGTCGCCGCCCCTTCCAAGAATGGGACAGGCTTGTGGTGCTTCACGTATCACAGCAAGAAAAACGGTCATACGCTTGTGGTGTTTCAGCCTGATCAGCGGGTGCTTCGCGCTTTTGCAGACGGACTGCAGAGCCTCGCGAAGATCGAGACCCGCCGTGCGATGCAGGAGCAGGGCATATTGTTTTAAACATCCTGAAAAACGCTATGCTTTGCGCATAGCGTTTTTTTGATCTAAACCTCATATAAGGAGGAGATTTTATGAAAAAAGCCACAGCCGAGGATATGCGCCGTATCGAGGCACTCGCGGTCGATCGCGGGGATAACTATCTGTCGCTGATGGAGCGTGCGGGGCAGGCGGTCGCGGAATGGATTTTGAGCGAATGGTTGGATGCCCGCATTGCCGAGGAGCTTGAAACCCGCGTGACGGTTGTCTGCGGCAAGGGCAACAACGGCGGTGACGGTTTTGTCATTGCACGGCGGCTCGCGATGTTTGCGGACGTGACGGTGGTGCTCGCCACGGGTAAGCCTGCCACCGACGCCGCGGCAGAGAATTTCTCCCGTCTGCCGACCAACGCGCTTACCGTGTTGGATTATACGGCTGAGCCGTATCTGTGCAGTGCCGCGGTGCGACAGGCGGATATGCTCATCGACTGCGTGTACGGCATCGGTTTTCACGGTGCGTTGCCGACGGGGCTTGTGCCGCTGTTTCGGCAGATGAACGCCGCGACGGGTTATAAAATCGCGGTGGATATGCCGAGCGGTGTCAATGCCGATGACGGTACCGCGTGCGACGGTGCGTTTACGGCGGATGTGACGCTGACTTTCACTGCACTTAAAGAGGGGCTGAACGGCGTTCACAGCGGCAGTGTGCAACTGCTGGACATTGGTATTTTGCCCGATGTGGTGCGGCAGGTGCTTGGACAGAAGGTGATCACCGAGGAGATGGTGCGCGCCTGCTTTATGCCCCGTCCGCTGGATAGCCACAAGGGCACATTTGGACGCGTTCTGGTCGTCGCGGGCAGTTACGGAATGGCGGGAGCGGCGATCCTCGCCGCCAAAGCGGCGTTACGCAGCGGCGCGGGATTGGTGACGGTTGCGACCCCGCGCAGTATCTATCCTATTGTAGCGGCGGCGGTGCCGGAGGCGATCTTTCTGCCGCTTGATGAGACCGAGGACGGTTGCATTTCCTCGGATGCGGTGGAGCCGATCGTGCGGCGAGCACAGTCCGCGGACGCGGTGGTGCTCGGTTGCGGGTTGGGTCGCTCGGTCGCGGTCACGCAGCTCTTTTTGCAGTTGCGCCGTCGTGTGACCTGTCCGCTGATCCTGGACGCAGATGGCATAAATGCCGTGAAGCCGCATATGTTGGTAGAGGAGACGGCTTTTGCTCCTCTGATCTTGACCCCGCATCCCGGTGAGATGGCGCGGCTGCTTGATTCCTCTATTGATGAGGTGCAGTGCCACCGCGAGGAGATCGCGCGGCGGTTTGCTGATGACTATGGCGTGGTGTTAGTGCTCAAAGGCTATCACACGTTGGTTGCGTCGCCCGCGCGCCCGCTGATGCAGAACGAGACGGGTAATCCCGGTATGGCGACGGGCGGCAGCGGTGATGTGCTCGCGGGACTCATCGGCGGTCTGGCGGCACAGGGCATCGACCCGTATTTTGCGGCGATGTGCGGTGTGTACATTCACGGCGCGGCGGGAGACCGCGCGGCGGCGCGGCTGTCACAGCACGCGATGTTGCCGAGCGATATGCTGGAGGAGTTGGGAGCTCTGTTTCTGAATTTAGAGAAATAGGGGCTTTATGTATGAAACACCGATTGTTTTTCGCACTGTCGGCGGTTGTTCTTTGTGCGGTGATGCTATTCGGTTGCGGGAAGCGTCGCGGCGATGCGGCACAGCCTGTGACGGCGGGGTTCACCTGCGAGGTGAGCATCGCCTATCACGATCTCGCGCTCAAAGGGCAACTCAGCCGCTCACAGGATGGACGTTTGCTGGTCACGTTGACCGAGCCGCCGTCGCTCGGCGGTATGGCGATCAGTTGGGACGGCAAGGAGATGGCGATGGAGCTCGGCGGCTTGCGCGTGCCGGTCAACGCGGAGAATGTGCCGCAGGGCGCGCTTGTCAAGAGTCTGTTGTCTGTGTTGTCGGCTAAACCCGCTGACGGTGAATTGACCGAAGAAGGCTACACGGCACAGGGAGAGGTAGACGGCAAGGAATACACCATCGTATGCGCGCCCGACACGGGACTTATCCGTTCATTGTCGGTGCCGGAGGATGGGCTGGAGGTTACGTTTAGCGAGATCAGTTTATTGACCGATGCGGTATCGTAAACAAGTTTATTTAAAAGCGGTGATGGGCAAATTCCCGTCACCGCTTTTGTTTTTCACCTTGTCCCGCGTTTGTGCATAAGATGGACTGAACAGTCTTGTATAAAAGACGGACAAGCCGCTCATACTGCTAATGCAGGAAAACTTAGGCACAGCAGAGAGGGAGAAGAAAGATGATGGTGCATCGCGGAGATATTTATTATGCCGATCTCAGTCCCGTGGTGGGGTCGGAGCAGGGCGGCATCCGCCCCGTGCTCATCGTACAGAATGACGTCGGCAATCGGTTCAGCCCAACGGTGATCGCCGCGGCAATCACCAGCCAAACGGGCAAGACAAAATTGCCCACCCATATCCAGCTGCATTCCGTCGGCAGTGGTCTGGCGCGGGATTCCATTGTGTTGTTGGAGCAGATCCGTACATTAGACAAACAGCGTCTGCGTGAGCGGATGGGACGGCTCGACGAGGTGTCGATGAACCGCGTTGACCGCGCGTTGCAGGTGAGTTTCGGTCTGGGGACGGACACGCCTACTGAGGGGTAAGAAGAGAAGAAACGGTAACGTCGAGGATGTTGGTGATTTTAACTAGGGTATCAAACGGCGGTTCTGCTTTGTCCCGCTCATATTTGTTGTATGCCGTACGGTGAATGTGGAGTTGGGAAGCGATTTTCTCTTGTGTCAAGCCTTTTGCTTTTCGCGCGGCTTTCAGTCGTGCGCCGAAACCTTTCATAAAACAACCTCTTCAAGAAAACAATGCGTCATTGTTTCGTCATTATAACACCATTTTCGCACAAACGCAAGGATTTTACTATAATAGTGTTAAAATGACATCGTTTTGGTGAGAAAGAGGTGTAAGCGTGGAAGATAAACTCCTTCGGTATACCTTGCGTGTGGATCGGGTGCTTTTTAAGAAGTTTCGTTATATTGCTGAAGCGGAAGGACGCTCTGCCAACAAGGAGATCGAGCAATATCTCAAGAAAACGGTAGCTGAATATGAAAAGGCAAACGGAAAGATCGATATTGTAAACGCTGAATAACAAGCAGGCGGCGCAGGCTATTCCCGGCTCCGCTGTTGTCTGTTTTTATTCTTTTTCTTTCAGTTTCGCGATGATCATCCGCGCACATTTGTACACGTCACCGCCACCCATCGTCATCACCAGATCGCCCGCCTGCACATTGGCGACGACATAGTCCGCGATCTCGGGGAAGGTGGCGAGATACACGCCGTTGGGTATCTGCTCGGTGATCTGCGTCGGGTGGACACCGTAGGTGTTGACCTCGGGCGAGCCCATAATATCACTGACCACCGCCACATCCGCGATGGACAGCGCGGCGGCAAACTCGTCCAGATGCCGCACGGTACGGGAGAAGGTGAACGGCTGGAAGATGCCCCATACGCGGTTGTGCTCCAGCTTTTTTGCCGCCTCGAGGGTGGCGACGATCTCGGTCGGGTGGTGGGCATAGTCGTCCGCTACCGTCACGTCCGCATAGGTGCCGAGGAACTCAAACCGCCGTCCCGCACCGTGGAAGGCACGCACACCGTCTTTGATCTGCGCCGGGGTCATTCCGCACAGGGTAGCCGCGGCGGCGGCGGCGAGCGAGTTGAGCACGTTGTGCCCGCCCGGCACGCCGAGTTCGATCTCGCCGAGCAGTTCGCCGTTATGATAGAGATCATATTGTCCGTACGAGCCGCGTACGGTGCGCACGTTCTTTGCCTGCCACTCACAACCGTCGGACAGACCGTAGGAGATGAGATTCTTTCCACGCAATCCCTCAACCGCGCGGCGGGTGTTTTCGTCGTCGGCGTTGTAGATGATCGCGCCGCTCGTTTGCTGCGCAAAGCGGTTAAACGAGCGAATGACCCCGTCGAGGTCGCCGAAATAATCGAGATGATCGGCATCTACATTGAGAATAATGCTGATCGCGGGGGTCATCTCAAGATAATGATCTTTAAACTCGCACGCCTCGCATACCATCGTGTCGTTGGTGCCCGCGTGCCCGTTGGCATTAATGGCGGGCAGGCGTCCCCCGATAAAGATGCTCGGGTCGGTGCCGCCGTTAAGCAGGATCTGGCACAGCATCGAGGTGGTGGTCGTTTTGCCGTGAGTGCCCGCGACCGCGACGGTGTTTTCGAATTGCCGCGTGATCCAGCCGAGCAGAATCGCACGCTCAACAAGCGGAATATTTTGCTCGCGCGCGGCAACAAGTTCGGGATTATCCTCAGCGACGGCGGCAGTGTATACCACCATATCCGCGCCCGCGATATTCTCCGCCGCATGCCCCATCGATACGGGGATGCCGAGATTGCGTATGCGGGTGAGGTTATCGGATTCGTTGTTGTCCGACCCCGACAGCGCATAGCCCTTGGCGTGCAGGATCTCGGCAAGCGGGCTCATCCCCGAACCGCCGATGCCCACGAAATGGATGCGCCGCACGTCGGCGAGCAAATTGGTCTTGTCCGTCATCGTTGATCGTTCCTCTCGTATTCGTTAGATTTATTATATGACCTTTGTTACAAAAAATAAAGAGTTTTCCGCAAAATGAGGAAAATTTTTCTTGTGTGAGGGATATATATGAACTAAATCTAAGAATAAAGGGTGAGAGTATATGCTGGTAAAACGATTGATTGCGGTGTTTTGCGCGGTGGTGTTATTAGGCAGCGGTATGACGGTGCGCGCCTCAGAGGGCGGCACGGTGCTCTATGACGAGGACAGCGGCGAGAATTTGTCCGCTCTGCTTGCGGAGGACGATGCCGCGTGGCCTACCGTAGCTGTGCCCGATACGGCGCAAGGGCTGTCGGTTAACGCCAAGGGTGCCGTGCTGATGGAGCAGGGCAGCGGCGAGGTGCTGTATGAAAAAGGGGCGCGTGAGCATCTGCCGATCGCGTCAGTGACCAAGGTGATGACGCTTTTACTCGTAATGGAGGCGATCGAGGATGGTCGATTAAAATGGGAGGACCCCGTCACCTGTTCGGCGAAGGCGGCATCAATGGGCGGCTCGCAGATCTGGCTCGAGCAGGGTGAAGTGATGACGGTGGAAGAACTGGTCAAGGCAGCCGCCGTCGTATCGGCGAATGATGCCTGCGCCGCCCTTGCAGAGCACATCTGCGGCACACTCGAGGCGTTTGTTGCCGCAATGAACGCGCGGGCGAAAGAGCTCGGGATGCAGGATACGAATTTTGTGGATTGCAGCGGGCTGGATGACAGCGGGTATTCCTGTGCCTATGATGTGGCGGTGATGTCGCGCGAATTGATGAAGCATACCGATATACAGAAATACACCACCATCTGGATGGATTCGCTGCG
>JAZOCG010000041.1:0-8052 GCA_045596345.1 Acutalibacteraceae bacterium | reverse complement strand
GTGTTTGTTGATAACTGCTACGGCGAATTTGTTGAGACGTTAGAACCTTGTCAAGTCGGTGCCGATTTGATCGCGGGCTCGTTAATTAAGAACCCCGGCGGCGGTATCGCGGAAAACGGCGGCTACATTTGCGGTACAAAGGCATGTGTTGAACAATGTGCGTACCGTATGACAACGCCCGGACTCGGGCGCGAGGTCGGTGCTTCGCTCGGGCATAACCGCTCCTTATATATGGGGCTGTTTCAGGCACCGCACGTAGTAGGGGAGGCGGTGAAGACGGCAGTGTATGCCGCATCGCTATTCGAGCTGCTCGGCTATCGCGTGTCGCCGACGGTTGACGAGGTGCGCGGTGATATTATTCAGACGATTTTCTTGAATAATGCTGATAATTTAATTGCGTTCTGCCAAGGAATGCAAAAAGGTGCGCCTGTGGATTCTTTTGTTATTCCGGAACCGTGGGATATGCCCGGATATACCAGACAGGTTATTATGGCGGCAGGTGCATTACGATGGGAGCCTCTATTGAATTGTCCGCTGACGCGCCGCTACGTGAGCCGTACGCAGCGTATATGCAGGGTGGACTGAACTACGCAAGCGGTAAAATCGGCGTACTGTTAGCCGCACAGTCAATGTTAGACCGCGGTTATATATTAAATAGGGAATAACCACATTTTAACCATACCCTCAAAAATCGGCATAACTATACTAAATTAATATTTAATATAGTTCAGGGCAGGGGTTTAGGGTAAATTTATATAGAAAGGCGTTGATTTACTTGAATAAGGCCTATTTAGCTGAGTGCCCGCCTATTTTGCGGGATTACCTCGGTTATATGGAAACTATTAAAGGTCGTTCGGAAAATACCGTGAATGGTTACTTTGTTGACTTGCGCACGTTCTTTCGTTTTCTTTTAATTCAACGCTCTATTGTTGCTGAATCTCCTGATACTCTGCCGGACATTCGTTTGGTTGATATTGACCTTCTTCGTTCCGTGACGCTGAATGATTTGTTTGAGTTTATGAACTATACCAAAAGCGATCGCGGCAACAGCAACGTAACACGAGCCCGTAAGGTCTCATCTCTACGTCGGTTTTTCTACTATTTGTGTGATATCACCCACCAGATCGACGACAATCCCGCTAAAAACCTCAGTTTACCTAAGCTACCCTCACGTATGCCGCAATATTTGACCCTAGATCAGTCCTTGGAATTGCTGTCTTTGGCAAATAATGGCAAATACGCAGAAAGAGACTATTGTATATTGACTTTATTGCTGAATTGTGGTCTTCGGCGTGCAGAATTAGCGGGTTTAAACTTATCGGATGTGCGCAGTGACAACAGTTTACGCGTTATCGGTAAAGGTAACAAAGAGCGCACGGTGTACCTAAACGAGGCGTGCCAAAAAGCGTTAGCTTCCTATCTGCCGAAGCGTCCGATTGAAGGAACAAAGGATAAAAAGGCGTTGTTTTACGGTCACACGAAAGAACGCATCAGCCTGCAAGGTGTACATTATATTGTAAAGGGCTATCTTAAGCAAGTCAGTGGTGCTGAGGAATATTCCGCTCATAAGTTGCGGCACACGGCGGCAACATTGATGTATCAGCAAGGCGGCGTGGATGTGCTGGTGCTCAAGGAGATCCTCGGACACAAAAATCTTGGGACTACCGAGATCTACACACATACATCCACTGAACAACTAAAGAAGGCGGCAGCATCTTCACCGTTGGCACACGTGCAAAATAAAATGAATAAGGACGAATAAAAAAACAGCCGACCATAGCAGTCGGCTGTTTTTTTATTTACGATCATTTACCGTGATTGCGTCAGCGAGTTTTTGAAAAATCTCGGTTGCTTTCACCTGCGTATTCGTGGCATCTTCTGCTAATACACACACAACGTATTTAGGTGACTCTGCAGGAAAATACCCCACAAACCAACTTTGTGTTACCGCGTTACCGTTTTGAATCTGTCCGGTTTCGGCGGTGCCGGTTTTGCCTGCAGCCGTGCAAGTATTGGGAGCGGCGGACATTCCCGTGCCATTGGCAACCGCGTGTATCATCATTTCACGCAGCAGCCGAGCCGACTCATGCGAAAGAACGCGGGTGCCTCTCCCCTTCTGTAATTCCGTCAATTCCGCGTTTTCATTGACGGTACCGCTGACAAGTTGCGGCGACGGCATTATGCCGTCGTTTACAACTGCGCTGACGATTTGTGCAAAATGCATCGGTGTTGCCATCAAATATCCTTGACCAAAGGAAAAATTCGCTAATGCGGCACGACTGGATAACAGCACGTGCTTATTCGGTAAAAGTGCTGCGGGAGCAGTCATTGCATCGGCAAGATTAATGGCGTTTTGTAATCCGAATTGTTGCGCGGTAGACCATAATGTCTGTGCGCCGATCATTTGTGCCAGTTGAATATAATACACATTACAGGATTGCGCAAACGCATCATACATGCCTAATGTTCCGTGACCTAACCGATTGTGGCAGTGAAATCGCGTTCCCTCCACCTCAATAAATCCATCACAGCTGAACGTTTGCGCCGTGGAAATTCCTGATTCTAGTGCGGCGGCTGTGGTGATAATTTTGAAGACCGATCCGCAATCGTACAACGATAACGCACGATTGAGCAGTGCGCCGTCATCTGCACGGATGCTTTCTTCGATGGTATTCGGTTGAAAGCTCGGATAACTCGCAACCGACAATAGTTCGCCGCTCTGTGGGTTCATCACGATCACGGCACCTTTTTTAAGATGCTGTTCGGCAACATCCTCTGTTATCGACTGTATAGTCTTATCCAGTGTTAATACCACGCCGCCGACGGATACATCCGTGGTATCGATCGACTCGGGCGGCACACCAAACAGGAGATTTCCTCTGCCGTCAACATCAAAAGATGCTGAGGCACTGCCGCTATAATGACGCAGAACCTCGTCGTATGATGCCTCTATACCGGTAATACCGTTTTCACCGTTATTGTCCAGATATCCGATAATGTGCGGTGCTAGAAGTCGCTCAGAATAGCGGACGGGCACCCAAAACAGTTCAATGCCATCCGCAAAACCGATTGGTTTTGTTAAACGCACCATGGCAGGTGCCCCTGAAGAAAGCTGATCGCGAAGAGCGGAAAACCGTTGTTGTGTCGTTGCGGAATAAACAAGCGATAACAGCGATTCCGACGGTGCAAGTGCGGCGCGATATTCGTGTTTTTCGTTGACTAACGGGGTCATATTTCGATCGTAGATCGTCCCTCTCGTCGTCGCTACGGAAACGGTCCATCGGCTTTGTGCGGAGGCAACCTCCGCCGGGCGCACCTGTATGATATAGAACAGCCTTGCGCCTATACCGACAAGTAACACAATCACGAATGAAAATACGACCCATAGCCTCTTACGCACATCATCACGACCTTTCGGTCGTATGTTGCCCGAAAAATGGAAATACTATACATTCATTTCTTTTTTAAAACGGAACATTGTCCCCTTGCGCATAGGTCTTTCACAGGGAATCCACACCGTCATTGTTGGATGCGGAGCGGACGATATCGGCAATCTTTCCTCATTTTCCATATAATCGACTGTAAAGTCAAATGGCTTTTCACCAGGTATCAGCACATCCAGTGTGTCGCCGACGAAAAATCGGTTGCGTTGCCCCAGTTTCAGCCATCCGTCTTGCCAATCCTCGACAATCGCGGCAACCTCATACGATCGGATATAGCCGCCTGCCTTCAAATATTGCGACGGTTTGCCATAGTAAAACCCCGTTCCGTAAGGTCGGTGACTGATTTTATTCAATTCCTCGATGATCCATTGCTCGGGCTTATAATCAGCAGAGAAATCGGACGCAACATACCCGTCAACCGCGCGACGATAGGCATTTGCGGTCACCGCGGTGTAATACGCCGACTTTGCGCGTCCCTCGATTTTTAGCGATGCTACACCTGACTGTGCCAGATCGGCAATGTGTTCGATCATATTCATATCATTTGCGTTAAACAGATAAGACCCATCCGTGTCCTCCAATAACGTCATCGGCTGATCGGGTCGTGTCTCCTCAACGACGCTGTATTTCCACCGACAGGGCTGTGCGCATTCGCCATGATTGGCATCTCGCCCTGTAAGATAGTTTGAGATCACGCATCTGCCTGAAAAAGACATACAGATAGCTCCGTGAACAAACGCCTCCAGTTCCAACTCCGGCGGTGTGTTTTCTCGTATAACGCGAATTTCCTCCATCGATAACTCCCGCGCCAACACCACACGGCTTGCACCAAGTTTATGTAAGAAGGTCGCCGCGGCATAATTAACGACACCGAATTGCGTAGAAATGTGTATCGCGCAGTGAGGCGCATACATTTTTGCGATCTCCAACATACCGAGGTCGCTGATGATCAGCGCATCGACGCCGATGGTGTCCAAATGGGTAAAATACGCGGGCAGTTGTGCAAGATCCGCATTGCGCGGCAAAACATTGCAAGTAACGTAGACCTTTTTGCCGAGTGCGTGCGCTTTGTTAACAGCGATCGCCAGTTCATCATACGTGAAATTTGCACTGGCGGCGCGCATACCGAAATGTTCTCCTGCTAAATAGACTGCGTCCGCACCGAAGGTCAGTGCCGCATCCAGACGTTCCATATCCCCTGCGGGTGCAAGCACCTCAGGGATTAAAGGATGAT
Source organism: Acutalibacteraceae bacterium (assembly GCA_045596345.1). Taxonomy (GTDB): domain Bacteria; phylum Bacillota; class Clostridia; order Oscillospirales; family Acutalibacteraceae; genus UBA5905. The sequence goes on along the minus strand of JAZOCG010000041.1, from coordinate 3,375 downwards.
TCATCGAATAACCTCCCAATGACATAGAAAAAGCCGGAGATTAACTCCGGTCTTTTTCTTATCCATACTTATCCATACATACCGATTTTGTATTTACGGCAGATTGCCACGTGCTGAGAATACGTCTTAGAGAAATACGTAATACCGCTATCATAATCCGTTGCGAAGAAATAGCAATTTGCGTATTCGGCGGCGTCGGACGGATTTAGTGCCGCCTGGATCGCCAGCATACCGGGGTTGTTGATCGCGCCAACAGGCAAACCGGTGCAGATGTAGATGTTGTACGCGCTGGTTGTCACCTGGATACCGTCTATGCTCGGCAGAATGGCGTTGACATAATCTCTGGTGGAACAGCATTCCAATTTCGGATATCCCGAATTCGGCTGCATACGATTTGTCAGAACGCGAGAAACCGCCACCATATCCTCTTGTAATCCTGCCTCCCCCTGTATGATCGACGCGAAAATGATCGCCTCGTCGATGGTCCATCCTTTATCCTTGATTTGCTGACGGATGGCGGGTGTTAGCTTGCTGTTAAAATTGTCCAACATTCGCTTGACGACCATCTCGCCGGTGCTGCCGACGTAGAAGTTGTATGTATCCGGGAACAGATAGCCTTCCAAACGGTAGATACGTCCTGCGTGCTCTTCCCCATCGGCTGCTGTGGGAATCGCTTTGACAAAGTCGTAATCAAACTCCGCATTGATGACGGCGTTGTAGAAATCTTCTTGCTCGCAAACGCCCTTTTCCTTCAAAAGACGGGCGATTTCCTCGACGGTAAATCCTTCCGGAATGGTAACGTTCACGTTTTCGCGCGGGGTGGAAGTTTGCAGTTCTTCCACAATACCGGCATACCCCATATCCGAGGACAGCATAAACGTGCCGACCTGCCAAAGACCGTCCGCTTTCGTCAGTTTTGCGTAAACGCGGAACAGAAATCCGTTTTCGACGAGCCCGTTTTCTTCCAGAATCTCGGCGATCTGCGCGGTGTACGCGCCGCTCGGGATCTCGATATCACGCACAACATCGGAGCCTCCGAGACCGCTGGCATCGAAGAAAAACACAACTCCGACACAGGCGATCAAGGCGGATATCAGCGTAACGCACAGAATATACATCAGACGACCGAAGAACTTGTTTTTCTTGCGCGGATTCTTTTCCTTCTTTGCAGGCGGTATTTCCTGTGCTTGAGCGGGCTCTGGTGTTTCAGCGGGCACAACACTCTCCGCGTTTGTAGCCGGAACATCAGCGATCATATCGTCTACATCAAGCTCGAGAGAAAAGTCCTTGATCTGCTCTTCCCTCTTCTTTCGCACATCCTCGATCATTTCGCTCGCTTGTTCTTCTTGGCGTAATTCCGCGTGAATGATCTCATCGGCGGCTTTTCGCTCTTCGATGTCACGCAAAATGTCATCAATCTGTTGTTCTTTTTCCATACTTACGCCTCCCTTCCAACGACCTGTTTGTGCGACGAAGAAATTTCTCCGTCACCAACAACTCAACAGGCCCATCATACCGTCCGTGCGGCAAGCTGCGTTGAACGCAACTACTGTAGCAGATACCGATAATATTCCCTTCAAAACGGGATAAAAAGCGGTCATAATACCCTTTTCCGTAGCCGAGACGGTACCCCGACCAATCATAACTGAACGCGGGTACAATACACAAACCGCGTGAAAAATCTGTCATAAGCTCGGTTTTTTCAATGATCGGCTCCAGTACACCAAACGTGCCCGGAGCAAGATCTTCGAATGAACGGATATAGTAAAAGTCCATTGTACGCGTCCCGTCCACACATCGCGGGACAGCCACTTTCTTGCCATCCTGCAGAGCTTGCTCAATAATTTTGCGTGTGTCCACTTCGATCGGCGTGGATACGTAAACGAGCAGAGTGTCATTTTTTTGATATTGCCACAGACGGCGCACCTGCTGTGCGATCTCGTCATCATAGCTTGTTTTTTCGTCCGCTGTCATAGAGGTACGGATATTGCGGTATTTTTCGCGCAACGCCGCCTTCACGGGACGGATATCGGTCAACGGCATTGGATCGCACCTCGAATTTCGTCAGAGATTTCGTCGGATGCCAGACGGGATACAAGAGCGAAAGCAAATTCCAACGCTACACCGGCACCTTTTGCAGTCAGGATATTACCGTCCCATATCACAGGCTCGTCCGTCAACAACGCGCCCTGCAAATCCGTCTCGAAGCCGGGATAACACGTCGCTTGACGTCCCTCCAGAAATCCTGCGTGTCCTAGAATTGACGGAGCGGCGCATATTGCCGCGATCGGCACATGCTTTTCCATGGCGTATGTGATTACACGCTGAACATCAGCGGATCTTTCCAAATTTGTTGTTCCGGGCATCCCGCCGGGCAAAATAACAGCGGTCAACTCATCTATACGTATTTCCTCAGGCGCGATATCCGCTTTGACAACAATGTCGTGTGCTCCGCGCGGATATGCCGATCCGATGCCGACCGTGCTGACGGGGATGCGTGCACGGCGCAGCATATCCAGAGGTGTTAAGGCTTCAACTTCCTCAAAGCCGTCTGCTAAAAACATATAGACCATACACGTTCCCTCCTTTTTAGTCACCGATAAGACCGGTGAATCCTTTTCGTTCATCCATCAATGCCGTGAGTGGCGTGTCGCCGATCGGCAGCCATAAGCAAAAGTTGTCGTTTGTGCAATCATCGTTAATGCTGAGAAATTCAACCGTCTTATCCGAGAGTGACAGCCACACCGTATCGTCGTCAACTGTCATATCAGCACCGCGAGACAGCGCATCGGTCACAAACAGGCGCGTTACGCTGTCATCGGTGCTCCAAAACACGGCATTGTCTGCTATGCGCTCGATGATCTCTTTACGCTTACGCATATAATCGCTGAGCGAGTTGATGGCTTGTGTCTGTTTTACGCCGCTCGCTTGAGAACCGCCGTAAATTCCCGCACGATAACCCAGACGCTTATACGTAGCGGTCAGCGTATCGTCGGCGGGATGCAGATAGATCGCATGCTCTCCCATCTCTCGGACTACGTGAGCGGCGGCGGTCATTAGCTCGCGGTAATACCCTTGTCCGCGATATTGCGGATGCGTACAACCCGCGTACAAATAGCGCACCGGATAGACCTTGCCGCGAAAACGCGCATTTGCCCGAAGCAAAAACAGCATTGTGGCGATCGTGCCGTCACGCTCCCCTATCAACGCCACCGATTCGGGTGGTAAGTTGCTTAGAAAGCCTTCGATATAATCGCTCGGATCATCGGGAAAGGCAGCTGCCCACAATGGCGCGAGCGATTTTGCGGCATTCTCTTCAATACGGTGAATGATTAACTCAGACATTGCTTATTATATCCTCGTTTTGGCGGAGAG
>JAZOCG010000040.1:0-4229 GCA_045596345.1 Acutalibacteraceae bacterium | reverse complement strand
CGTTTCACGTAGGCGGCAAGCCGCTCCTTGTTACGGCGTTTGATCGCCATAAAGGTTTCTCTTGCGGCGGCATCGTCGGCGTAAGGCTTAAGCTTTTCCAACTCAGCGGCATCGAGGATGAAGCCATCGCCGATCTTGTCGCGGATAAAGCGTGCCAGTTCGGGGTTTGCCTGACACAGCCAACGGCGATGGGCGATGCCGTTGGTGACATTCGTAAACTTCTCGGGTGTGACACCGTATGCTTCGGGGAACACGGTGTGCTTGACGATCTCGCTGTGCAGCTGGGATACGCCGTTGACCGAATGGCAGACGGCGACGCAGAGGTTCGCCATCTTGATCACGCCATAGCTGATGACCGCCATACGGCTGACCTTTTCGGTATCGCCGCCGGTCGCCGCCATCATCTGCTCGCTGTAGCGTTTGTTGATCTCGCATACGATCTGATAGATGCGCGGCAGACGCTGGCGGAAGAGATCCTCCGGCCAGCACTCCAGTGCTTCCGCCATCACGGTGTGGTTGGTGTATGCGAAGGTGCGGTGGACGATGTCCCACGCCGCCTCCCAGCTGTACCCGCACTCGTCGAGCAGGATACGCATCAGTTCGGGGATCGCAAGTGTCGGATGGGTGTCGTTGATGTGCACCGCCGCAAGATCGGGCAGGTTATCCATCGTGCCGTGTTTCTCAAGATGACGGCGAACAATATCCTGCACCGACGCCGATACGAGGAAATATTGTTGGGACAGACGCAGGCTCTTACCCTCGCGATGGTTGTCGGCGGGATACAGCACCTGCGTGATCACCTCTGCCATCGCTTTGCGCTCCATTGCACGCATATAGTCGCCCTGATTAAACAGCGACATATCCATACCGGGGGCGGTGGACCGCCACAGGCGCAGAGTGGACACGCCGCGCCCGTCCTTGCCCGCGACCATCAAGTCGAAGGGTTGTGCGATGACAACGGTAGGATCGCGATGCTCGATGTGGTGCAGACCGTTATCGTCCCACCACTCGTCCACGTAGCCGTCAAAATGGACTTCCTTCGCCAACTCGGGGCGGGGGAGCAACCAACTCTCGCCACCCGGCAACCAGAAATCGGGCAGCTCCGTCTGCCAGCCGTCCACCAGCTTCTGGCGGAAGATGCCGTATTCGTACAAGAGAGAATAGCCGATGGCGGGGATGGAATTGGTCGCCAGACCATCAAGGAAGCAGGCGGCAAGACGCCCGAGACCGCCGTTGCCGAGACCGGCATCGGGTTCGAGGTCGTAGAGTTTATCCAGTTTGACCCCGAAATCCTTGAGCACCGCCGCCGCGGCATCGGTCAGATCCAGGTTGTACAGCGTATTTTTGAGCGAGCGTCCCATCAGGAACTCCATACTCATATAATACACTTGCTTGGTGTTCTGTTTGTGTGCGCGGTGGATATACTCTACGCGGCTCGCCCGCATCCGATCGCGCAACACCAGCACCAGTGCGTTATACAGGTGCTCGTTGGTCGCCTCTTCGGGTTGCACCGAGAAATTGTGCAGTAGCTTATCCGTCAGTTGTTGTTTGAGGTCGGCTTTGACAGAAGCCGCCGTAGATTTTTTTGTTGTAGCTTTTTGGCTCATAGGAAACCTCCCAAGACAAAAAATATACCGCCGACAGACCGTCGGCGGTACGCTGTCACTATCATTATATACTACAACGTCCAATAATGCAAATATTTTTATAAAATGCCGAAAATATTTTATTATCCAGCATAAATTACGCCGAATATTAAACAAAATACACAAGAAATCACGGATTTTCAACCGCAATGGGAGGCTCAGAGGATTGACCGCCGCGTTTCTTGAACAACACAGGCAGCCAATAGACCGCCGCGTACAATATCAGCCCGTAGGGGATGCCGACAAACACGTCGATCACCGAATGTTGTTTAAGGAAAACGGTGGCGAGGCAGATGAGCACGGTCAGTATGATGCCGCCGATCGGCATCCAAACAGTCTTGCGTAGGCGGGGATGATGGAAAATGCCGAATGTCGCCGCCATCGAGCCGACCACATGCAGACTGGGACAGACGTTGGTGTTGGTGTCCGCTTTATACAACGCCGCGACGGCGCGGGTGAATACGTTGTCCCGTCCGAGTGCGCTGAGGTCGGGACGCAGATCCTGCCCGTTGGGGAAGAGGATAAACAGTCCGATCGCGGCAATAAAGCTGATGCCGATATAGGTCATATACCGCTTAAACCCCTTGCCGTCTTTGATGGCGAGATACAGCCCGACCGATCCCATAAAGGGATACCACAGTACATAGGGGATATAGAACCACTCACAAAACGGAATGAGATCATCCAGCGGATGATGGATGACGGTGTAACTCGCATCGGTGCCGATCAAATGCTCGGTCATAAAGAACAGCGTTAAATACACCGGCAGTATAAGTACATACAACCAGTGATGATGCTTTTCCCAATGCGGGTTATGGGTTATCCTTGTCTGTTTGCTCATTTGGGGAGTCCTCCACTATGGTTGGGATGAAATGGCGGGCAAAGCGGGATGCTTTGCCTCGACCGCGTTGTTTGATATAGAAAAAGCCGATGACGCTGAACACCACCGCGCCGACAAAGTTGACCAGCAGGTCGTTCATTGTGTCGATGAGTCCTATGTCGATATGGTCGGCAGAATGGAGCGTGTGAATAACGGTGTCCTTTTGCATATCGGTGTGGAAGATGCAGTCCATCCCGTATTCAAAGAACTCCCACAGCACGCCGACCGTCATGGAGAAGCAAAATGCGACGATCGTCATATACAGCGGGGATAGGCTGAATTTATCCTTCTTATTACGGCAGAGGATGTCAACGAGCGAAAATCCGACCGCCGCGCACAGAAAGCCGTTGACGGTGTGCAACATCACATCCCAATGGGGGAACTGGTGATAGTAGTTCTGTAGTTCGCCAAGGATCTCTGCGGCGAAGATGAACAGCAGAATGATGATCTCCAGCGTGTCGGGGATGTCGATGACGAAGGTGCGCTCGATAAAATGCGGCAGCAGAAACAGTACGAGTGCCAGCACGCAGATGAAGGCACTTTCATATTCGCCGCGAATGAGCGCGAGTGCCAGCGAGGCGATGACGATGATGCGTAGAATAACATACACGGCGAACACGACCTTGTGTTCACCGATTTGGGCTTTGGCGGCTTGCTGTTTGGCGAGGCGCGCCTGTTTTTTGTCGGTTGGTTGGTCGCTCAACGAGGTTCCTCCTTTAAAGCAGGCTCTTTATGTTGGTGATGAGGCGGAAAGCGTTATGGCGATTTTCTACCGTGACCTGCGCGTGACCTGCCTCGCGCTCGCCGTCCAATGTCCAGTCAACCGATGGGTCAGCGATGATGGTCATACGGTCGGTGGAATGAAAGGTCAGTGTCGAGGAGTTATAGTTCTTCTCCTGCAAGCAGCGGATACAGTCATTGAGTTCCGCGGCGGTCTTGGGATATTTGATAAGCAATAACTCAAAAAGTCCGTCGTTCATATCCACCGCGCTCGGGTCGATGGTGAGGATACCGCCGAGCGAGGTGGAATTGCAAATCGCGCCGAAAATATAGTCGTCCTCAAAGACGGCATCGGCGGTTTCGATGCGCATGTGTACGGGGTGGATGTTGGGCAGATCCTTGATACCCTCGAGAATGTACGCGAGATGACCGAGAGCGTTTTTGAGGTTTTGCGGGGTGGCATAAGACGCGCGGGTGAACGCGCCGAAGGACGCGACGTAGGAGAAATACCGCTCGCCGAACAGTCCGACGTCGTAGGTTTTGGGCGTTCCTTCAAGGATGTCCTGTGCCGCACGCAGTGGTGCTTTGCTGAGCTTCAGTCCCGATGCAAAGTCGTTGGTGCTGCCGCAGGGAATGTAGCCGATGGGCACGTCAGCCCCCGAGTCGATGACCCCCGATACCACCTCGTTGAAGGTGCCGTCGCCACCGACACAGACAACCAAGTCCACCGCCGCCGCGTGTGTTTTCGCGAGGGTATAGCCGTTGCCTGCACCGATGGTCATAAACACCGTCGGGATATAGTCAGCCCGGCAGAATAGTTCGAGAATATCCGCCAAATGCTTTTTGCCGCTTTTTTGTCAGGCATAGGGATTCATAATGAATAACAGCCGCTTAGCCATCGACAGCCGCTTCCTTTCTGGTTGGATTATCTTATTATAAACATATTTGTATGAAAAAATAACGAACAGACTGTGAACAAATTC
>JAZOCG010000039.1:0-14180 GCA_045596345.1 Acutalibacteraceae bacterium | reverse complement strand
ATGTTCCCTTGCGATCCCGTTGTTGCTATGGCGTATATTCCGTGGCAACAACTGGAGGAAGTTTTTGAACCCGAAGTCGCCCTGCATCACGGAACGATATTCCCCGAATTGTTTAAGCCCTTTACGGCGGGAGGTGGATGTTGCCGTGGTTAATTGCAAAGAACTCAAGGAGCGTATCCGTGCATACCAGTTCGCGCTTTACGATCTCGAACTGTTTATGGACTCGCATCCCAATGACTGCGAGGCGCAAAAACTGCGTATGATCTACCGCGATAAATTGGCAAAACTTATCGATGCCTACGAGCAACACTACGGCACTCTCGTCCAGACAAAAATGGATGTCGAAGGCTCTTGGAATGAATGGATTTGCGATCCTTGGCCGTGGGATAATTCGAAAGGGGTGCGGTAAGTATGTGGCAATATGAGAAGAAACTGCAATATCCCGTCAATATCAAAAACACCAACCCCGCTATGGCGCGGCTCATCATCAGCCAGTACGGCGGTCCCGATGGCGAGATCGGCGCATCATTGCGCTATCTGAGCCAGCGGTATGCTATGCCCTATCCCGAACTCAAAGCGATCTTGACAGACATTGGCACGGAAGAACTCGCTCACCTGGAAATGGTGTCTGCAATCGTCTATCAGTTGACAAAGAATATGACTGAGGAAGAGATCAAACGCAGCGGTATCGCGCCGTATTTTGTTGATCATACCGCTGGCGTGTATCCCGTTGCCGCCTCGGGTCAAACCTATGATGCCGCTATGTTCCAATCCAAGGGCGATCCCATTACGGATCTTCACGAAGACCTCGCTGCCGAACAAAAAGCGCGTACGACCTATGACAACCTCATTCGTCTTGTTGACGACCCTGATGTGCTCGAACCGTTAAAGTTCCTGCGTCAGCGTGAGGTCGCGCACTATCAGCGGTTTGGTGAAGGTTTACGCATTCTCACCGATCGCCTTAACAGCAAGAATTTCTACGCATTTAATCCCAGCTTTGACAAAGGTTGTAAGAAATAACAAACAAGGCACAGTGCGTTTGCACTGTGCCTTGTTACATATTAATTCTCGCCGTCAGTGCTTTGCTGAGGACGACCGTTACGCAGCGATGCGCGCGCCTGACGCACCTGTGCGATCTGCTGAGCCAGCCCCTCTTCGGTATGGCGAAGCAAATCGTCCGCAAAATCCTGTGCCGTCTTACGCATCTCACGTGCACGCTTCTGCGTCTGCGCTTGAATTTCGTTGGCTTTTTCCTGCGCCTGCACGACCATCTCGTCGTGCGACAGAATCTGGTTACGGCGATCCTCAGCGTTGCGGATAATCGCTTCCGACTCTTTTTTGGCGGTATCGATGATATCCGCACGATCCTTGACGATCGCGCGCGCCTGACGGATCTCCGCAGGCAGATTTCCACGGATAGAATCGATCAGTTTACGGATACGCTCGGCATCTACCACGATCTTGCCGCCGGACAAGGGCATCGCCCACGCCTCGTCTAAAATATCATCGATCTGCTCCAGGATGTCTTCAACATTCATATTCATTTTCAGCCGTCCTTTCTATATTTCGCTATAATGTCGGGTAAGATGCATGGGGGCACAAAAGCGGAAATGTCGCCACCGTAATGGGCAACCTGCTTAACCAGACTGGATGAGAGATACATATGCTCCGATGATGTTGTGAGAAACGCCGTTTCAGCAGTGGGGTTAAGTTTGCTGTTGGTCAATGCCATCTGAAACTCATACTCAAAATCGGTTACGGCCCGCAAGCCTTTGACGATAACGTCGGCGTTGCACTGCTTTGCGTAATCAGCAAGCAATCCGTCGTAACAATCAACCACAACCCCGCTTAAGCCTTCTTCTTTTATTGCCCGATTGAGCAGTTCCAGTCGTTCCACTTGCGTAAACAGCGGCGATTTTGTCGCGTTGGTCATCACCACCACGATGACACGATCAAACAGACGGGATGCGCGACGAATAATATCCATATGTCCAAAGGTTACGGGGTCAAAGCTGCCGGGACAAATCGCAGTCTTCATACACATTCCTCCTCTGTTGATGTTACCGATAGATCCAGACGCGCACGCGTCCGTATCCGCGGATGCGATCTAATGTAAAGCGATCTACCTTGTCAGGTAAATCCGCATTCTCGTCACTCTCACAAACAATGGTGCCGCCATCCTTGACGAAAGCAGCCACTTTTTGCAGTGTCGGAAGCAGTAAATCGGACGCATATGGCGGGTCGATAAAGACGAGGTCAAACGCATCCTTCGGTCGATCGAGATAGGATACAGCGTCGGTGGTCAATACCTGCGCTTGCGACATCAAGCCGGTTTTTTGCAGGTTGTTTTTAATAACCGCAGTCGCCTCAGGGTTACGGTCAACAAACACACAACCCGCCGCACCGCGGCTGAGAGCTTCAATGCCGAGCTGACCGGAGCCTGCGTACAGGTCCAGCACCCGTCGGCCTTCAATATCAAATTGTATAGCAGAGAACAGACCTTCCTTGACCTTATCGGTCGTTGGGCGGGTATCCTCCCCCGGAAGAGTCGATAAACGACAGCCTCTGGCAATACCGGTGATGACGCGCATATTCAGTCCACCTTATTAGATCGGTAATATATCGACCTGATATTCCGTCGTCGTGCGATATTCTTCGCCCGCACGTAATAGCGTTGTCGGGAAATTGGGGTGATTCACACTATCGGGGAAATGCTGCGTTTCCATACAGAAACCCTGGAAAAGACCCCATTGAAGACCGTTTTTGCCGCTCTTTTCGGTTAATGCGTGACCGCCATAGACCTGCAGACCTGGCTCGGTCGTGCGGCACTCAACGCGGATCCCCGTATCAGGGCTGGTTACCTGCGCCGCTACAACCATATTCCCTGTATGCTGACGGGAGAGAACGAAATTATGGTCAATGCCACCGCCGGCCGCCCAGTCGCCAAGCGCATTAAACGCCTCACCGATGGGCTTAGCGGTACGGAAATCGAGCGGCGAGCCGTCAAGCGACAAGAACTCCCCTGTCGGAATCAGACAATCGTCCACCGCCGTAATCTCATCCGCCGCAATCCGCAGCAAGCAATTCTGGATCGGGGCACCGTCATAGCCATTAGGGTTAAAATACGCGTGGTTCGTCATATTGATGATGGTATCTTTATCCGACACGGCATAATAATCCAGACGAAGGGTATTGTCCTGCGTGAGGGTATACGTGATCTTTACCTGCATCGTGCCTGGGTAATTCTCTTCCCCATCGTGGCTGACCAGCGAAAACGTGACCGACGGATCTTCGGTATCGTTCACGGTATAATCCCACAGTCTCTTATCGAAACCGACATTACCGCCGTGAAGATGGCAACCGCGCGCCGCCTCGTTACAATTGAGCTGGACGATCTCGCCGTTAAGTTTGAAACGTCCGCCGCCGATGCGGTTAGCGAAACGACCAACCGTTGCACCGATGAACGAGCCGTTTGCGTTCATATAGCCCGAAAGGGTATCGTATCCGAGCAGGATATCCGTATTGTTAAACACAAATGAGTGCAAAGTCGCGCCGTAACTGATAGCTGTTACTACTGTGCCGTTGGTATTCGTAAGAGTGATCTTATGTACCTCACGACCATCCGGCATTTTATCAAACAACTCTTCTCTGATTGCCATGAAAATACCCTCCATGTAAGAATCATTTATATTATGACATAAAGGTAAAGAAATTTCAATACTTTTCACAAAGATTCCGTTAATTCAGAGTCAAATACTGTCGCCATTTCTGGTATCGTTTTTCACCGATGCCCTCAATGTTCTTAAGCTGTGCAAGATCGGTGAAATCGCCGTTCTTCTCGCGGTAATCAATGATCCGCTCAGCAAATGACTCGCCGATTCCGTTGATGGTCATCAGTTGCTCTTTGGTTGCGGTATTGATCGGCACTTTGCCGAGCGGTTCTTCTTGCACAACCGACTCAATATCTGCTCCCGACTCTTCATCGGTAAAAACGACTGTTGTGCTATCTTTCTTCCCAAATTCAGGAATGGACGGGGCGGTTAAGCCGATCACGAGAAATACGGCGGACAATATCAGCGTCGCCAAACACCATAATAGACGTTCAAAGGTGATAATACGCGTGATCTTATTCCATAACCGCATCCTGTATCACCTCGTATGCCTCGCGAATCGTACGCACGCCGATAACTTTGATATCCGCGCGCGCGGATATACCTTTGAGATTATGCTGCGGTACGATAGCGTATTTAAAACCCATTCTCGCCGCTTCGGAAATACGCAGATCCGCATTGGAAACCGCGCGTACCTCGCCCGTTAGACCAACCTCGCCAAATGCCATCACACCCGACGGGATAACCGTGTCCTTAAGCCCCGAAATGAGTGCCAAAGCAACCGGCAGATCCACGGCAGGCTCGTCCAATTCCAAACCACCCACAACATTAACATAGGTGTCTAAATTTGAGAAAAAGTAACCGGCACGCTTTTCCAGTACCGCTAACAAAAGCGACAGACGGTTATAATCAAACCCTGTTGCCATACGGCGGGGGTTACCAAAGCCCGTAGGCGAAACTAATCCCTGCACTTCAGCCAGCATCGGACGTGTTCCTTCAATGGTACAGGCAACGCACGAGCCGCTGACGTTGAGCGGGCGTCCCGATAACAGCATCAACGACGGGTTCTCCACCTCGGTAAGTCCTTTGTCCCCCATCTCAAACACGCCGATCTCGTTAGTCGATCCATAGCGGTTTTTCACGCATCGGAGAAGTCGATAACTCGAATGGCGATCGCCTTCAAAATACAGCACGCAGTCAACGATGTGCTCCATCACCTTAGGACCTGCGATCGCACCGTCCTTGTTCACGTGACCGACAATAAAAGCGGGAACGCCAAGTTTTTTACACACCCGCATAATAGCAGACGTACACTCACGTACCTGCGTAACGCTGCCCGATGCGGAGGCTATCTGCATCCAGTTCATCGTCTGGATCGAATCAATAATTAACAGATCGGGTTTTTGATCCTGCACGCACTGCAAAATTGTATCCAGATCGTTTTCACACAAAATATACAGATTGTCGCTCAATACATTTAAGCGATCCGCGCGTAGTTTGATCTGTCCTTCGGATTCCTCACCCGACACGTACAAAATACGCAGTTTTTCGCCGAGATACGCACAGATCTGTAACAATAACGTCGATTTACCGATACCCGGATCGCCGCCGATCAGCATTAACCCGCCGCGTACAACACCGCCGCCCAGTACGCGGTCAAGCTCGCGTAATCCGGTGTGATAGCGTTGTTTTTCGTCGGGCTTAATATCGGTGATCCGTTGTGCAGAGACCGATATGGCTTGTCTGGCTGTAGCGGTCGGTGTGTTCATATGCACGAGTTCTTCCATTGCGTTCCACGCACCGCAACTAGGACAGCGTCCGTACCACTTGGTCGACTCTGCCCCGCATTCTGTGCACACATATGAGATTTTCGCTTTTGATGCCAAGCGACTCACTCCTTACTCGCTATGATAAACATCCAAAACACCAACGGCAATCGCCATCGCCATTTGTTGTTGATAAGATACTTTATTTAATCTCTCGCATTCCTGTGGATTGGATAAAAATCCACACTCAACCAAGACGGCAGGTTTTGTTGTGCGATGCAGCAGAAAAATACTGTCGGTGGCCTTCTTCAGCTCGCGTTTGTTTTCGGGTTGAATCAGTGTCAATATCCGCTCACGCACAGCTGTTGCCAACGCGTTGCTCATAGGATGCGTGGCAGAATAAAACACCTGCGACCCGTTGTATTTCGCCACCGAAAAGTGGTTTTGATGGATCGAAACGGTGGCAGCTGCTTCATCATACAATTTCAAGCGATTATGCATATCGCTGACCTTGATTTGGCGGATGGATGTGCATCCGGTATCGTGAACCGACACATCCTCATCTCGCGTCATTTTTGTCGATACACCGAACACCGTAAGTATATCGTGCAGATCTTGTGCAATCGATAGATTGATCGTCTTTTCCAGCGTGCCGTCAGAAGCCGATGCGCCTCCGTCTACCCCGCCGTGTCCTGCATCGATCAATAGAAATGATTCGGCTGTCGGTGCCGACACGTTGCGTGTAGGTTTGTTATGACCGGCGTAGACTGTCAGCAACAGTACGCTGACAAGAAAAACCGCCCGAAACACCCATTTTGTTCGTTGATGCATATTGTTCACCTCAGTATCAACCTATGTCGGTCATCTGAGAAAATATACGTCAGCGGTTTTTCGCGTTGTTCTTTTTATAAACCATTCGCTCGCGAATGGAGATATGACGAAATCCAAGATAATATCCGACACAACACACAAGCGGCACAAACAATAGCGTTGCACCGACAGCCAATAACGAGCCGAAACTCAATTCCGGTGCCGTGTTTGCGCCCATTTCGACTGCGTCAATATAGGGAATAAACGCTGTGTTGATCAGGCGGTGCCATTTGAGGATCTCAGGCGGAAATACGCCGAATTTTCCAAGAATGAGCAGCAGATACAGGATCGCTGACGGGATAGTTGCGACAAGTCCCGCTTTCAACCCAAACAAGGTATCCTGTTTTATGCGACCTATATGAACGAAATTTTCGTCGTGGTCTCCTTTCTCCCACATCATATTGTAAGGGAACAGACCGAAAATCAACCACGTAAAGACACTGGAGATCACGTTGATAACGGCTTTATTTCCGGGAGCCACCGTGCGGGTTTTCATCATAACCTGGTTTTCTTCAAGCTTGATTTCCGCCGTCCTGTCCTCACCTTCCGTATAGGTGTGAGAGGTAACCAATTGCGGGTTTTCGCCGTTCTCATCAAACGCATAGATCTCGTAACCCGTCACATCGCTCACAAAATTGAACGCCATAGCGTCAATGGATAACCATACAACGAAACAGAGCAAAGAAGCTAATATCAGACGCAGCCACACCTGCCATCCTGATTTCCAAATTGACATAGGTTCTTTTTCAGCCATATTGTCACTCCTTTATTCGAGGGGTTGATCGTTCTCGATAGCCGTGATCATATCAACACGCGTCTGATGACGACCGCCCTCAAACGGTGTATCCAACCACGCTTCGACGATCTGTATCGCTAATTCGACATCGATCACACGCGCCCCCATTGCTAACATATTGGCATTGTTATGCGCTCTGGTCATCTTTGCCGAGTAGGTGTCACAACACAAGGCGCAACGAATACCCTTAACCTTGTTTGCCACAAGTGACATGCCGATACCGGTGCCGCAGATGACGATGCCTCGATCACATTCTCCATCGGCAACAGCCTTAGCTGCACGTAAGCCAAAGATGGGATAGTGACAACTATCCTCGGTATAAGTGCCGAAATCTTTATATTCCAATCCACGTGCGGTCAAAAGTTCCATAATACTCTTTTTCATTTCCAGAGCTGCGTGGTCACAAGCAATAGCAATCATACTGTATACCTCCTAATAATTTACAATATCATTCCGCCGTTTGGCGAAAGTACTTGTCCTGTTATAAACGAAGCCTCATCCGACACCAAGAACGCCACAGCGTTTGCAACGTCTTCGGGCGTTCCCAATCGCATAAGCGGGGCTTCATCGGCGAGTTCTTTGAGGGTGTCGTCGTCGAAGCCGTTCATCATATCGGTTTGAATGACACCGGGAGCAACGCAATTAACACGAATGCCCGACGGTCCAACCTCTTTCGCCAGTGCTTTTGTCAGACCGATGATTCCCGCCTTTGCCGCGGAATAATGCACCTCGCACGAGCCGCCGACCTGTCCCCACATTGAGGATATATTGACGATGACGCCGTTGTGTTGACGAAGCATAGCGGGCAGAAATTCGCGGCAGACGAGAAACGTGCCTGTGAGATGTACGCCGATCATGCGTTCCCACTCCGTGGTGGTGATGTCGGTAAATAGCTTCTGTTGAGCGATGCCGGCGTTGTTAACCACCACCGATACCTCGCCTAGTTGATCGCGCACAGCGGCTGCCATCGCCGCGACAGCACGCTCGTCGGACACGTCACAGTTAAAGGATGCCGCATTGTGTCCTTGTGCGCGCAATTGTTCAACCAATTTTTTTGCGCGATCCTCAGCAGTATGATAGCATACCGCAACATCATATCCCATACGAGCCAAACGAACAGCCACCGCGCGACCGATACCGCGCGATGCGCCCGTTACCAATGCAGTCTTATTCATATCACAGCTCCATAGCGATGGTATTGCCTGTCTTTTCGTACTTGTCAAACGTAACCCCCGTCATACGGAACATCAGCTTTGATGCTTTGACCGAGTCGCTGTCACCGTATTTGTCGGAGAGGTACACGACACGTTTTACGCCCGCTTGAATCAGTGCTTTTGCGCACTCGTTGCAGGGGAATAACGTCGTATAGACCGTCGCACCGCGCACGTTGCCGCCCGAATAGTTGAGAATCGCATTGAGTTCCGCGTGGCACACGTAGAGATATTTTGTATCCATCGGCTCACCATCGCGCGCCCAAGGCATATTTTCATCGGCACAGCCCGTCGGCATCCCGTTGTAGCCGACAGAGAGAATCTTGTTATCCTTGTCAACAATGCAAGCTCCTACCTGTGTGCCGGGGTCCTTGCTCCGCTGTGCAGACAACAGCGCGATCCCCATAAAATAGGCATCCCAACTTAAATAATCCTGTCTTTGATCCATCTTACATATCCTCCTTTTGGAGTAATTGCGGCAGCAATGCCGCATATTGACGAAATGCTGCGGGGAGCGCGAAATCCTGCTGTAACTCCCGTAAAGTAACGGCTTTATAACCGTCCGGCAGTGCTATATGCGGCATACGATACAGCCGACCCAGCATATGCCATTCGATGTGTGAAAAAATGTGTTTAGCCGAGCAAAGATCCTCGAGATAGCGACAATGTTCTGCCAACTGCGGCGGGAGAAGCGAATCCGGATCACTCATAAGTGAATTCGGCAATTCCCACAGATTAGCCAGCAGCCCCTTTGACGGTCGTTTGTGCAACAGCACGCGTGGCGGTTCACCCGCCACACAAACGACAGCGACAATACGTTTTTCGATTCGGCGCGGTTTTTTCTTAGTGCGGACAGGCAGCGACGCGATCGTCCCATCGGCGTATGCCACACACTCATCCTGCCACGGACAATGTGCGCAGTCAGGTATCGCCTTCGGCAAGCAGACCGTCTCCCCTAGTTCCATAAGTGCTTGATTAAATCGCCCCGCGTGCTCACGAGGCAACATGTTATCGACAATCTTGGCAAAATGTCGTTTAGCACCTGCGGACAGCACGTCCGTATCATCTCCCGTGAGGCGTGCGAGCACGCGCATGACATTACCGTCCACCGCGGGGACAGGAATGTTGTAGGCAATGGAAGCGATCGCACCGGCGGTGTACTCGCCGATACCGGGCAGGGATACTAACTTATTGTAATCCGCCGGCAGCTCACCGTTATATTCTTCAACGATGCAGCGGGCGGCTTTTTGCAGGTTTCGCGCCCGACTGTAATAACCGAGCCCCTCCCACAGCTTTAACAGCTGTTCTTCGGGCAAGTTTGCCAGATGTATGACTGTGGGACACGCCTGCATAAAGCGATGATAATACGGAATAACCGCCTCAATGCGCGTCTGTTGCAGCATAATCTCCGAAATCCATACCGCGTATGGATTATTCGCAATACGCCAGGGCAGCTGGCGTGAATGCTGTGTGTACCAATCACTCAACGCATCGGCGCAACGCGACAGATTCGGCGCGCTCATGTCAGTCCCTGCCGACTGCGCAATTCTCTTTCGGCTTGCGGTAAGCGAAGATAGGACGGTAACAACTCCTCGTCCGAGATCGCGTCCCCGTTATTCAGCTTACGCATAGCGGCAACGGCAACATTCGCCGCTGACTGATAGCGTGAAGAAACCGGCGCAAGAAATATGTTTGTCAACTCTCCGCTGAAAGCTTCGTAGCAGATCATCGCGCCGTCGCCGACGAACACGACCGGTTTATTAATGTCAACAAGGCGCGCTTTTAAATCTGCGAGCGATATAGCCTCGTCCTCAGTTAAGCGCGTAATGTTCCCTTGTTCATTCACAATAAACTGCGCGGTATATACCTGCTGGCATCGCGCATCCATCGCACTGCATATAATCGCATCCAGCGGCAGTCCGCTGAAGCTCTCAGCCATCGAGGCAAGTGTGGACACCTCAATACACGGCTTTTTCTCTGCAAAGGCAAGCCCCTTTACAGCAGATACGCCGATCCGCACGCCTGTGAAAGAGCCGGGACCGTTATTGACGGCCAGCGCGTCAATATCGTTCATCGTTAAATTGTTGATTTGTAAGGCGTGTTCAATCATCGACATCAGCGTCTGGCTGTGGGTCGATTTTGTGTGAGCATAATAGGATGCGATCAGACGGTCGTCCTGTAATATAGCGCAGGAAACCGGTGTCGCCGATGTGTCCACTGCAAGAATCGTCGGCATGGCGTTACTTCCTTTCTATTTGGCGCGTGTTATCATCAATGCGGGTGAAATATAAGCGAATAGTGTTATCGGGCAGTGCTTGCTCGATGTTTTCGCTCCATTCGACCGCCAAAATAGCACCGTTTTCGTGATAATCAAAAAAGCCCGTGGAATACAGATCTTCCCACCCGTTTATGCGGTACATATCGAAATGCACCAAAGGCGGATCTCCGCCATAATCGTGCACCAACGCAAACGTCGGGCTTGACACCTCGGCATCCAGCGACAGACCACGCGCGAGTCCGCGGACAAGTTGGGTCTTCCCCATTCCCATACCGCCGAACATCGCCACGACATCGCCTGAACGCAACTCTTTTGCCAAAAGTTCGCCGTACTCTTCTGTTTTTTGAACGGAGTCGGATACGAACACACTCATTCAAATCACCATATCATCGTATTTTCCGCTATATTGTACCATATTTTTTTCAATAATAGAAGAGGAAACTTGCATATTTTTAAAAACTTTATTATAATAATATAAGATTTTTAAAATTCACTCTCAATCAACCTTACAGAAAGGACGGCAATCGGATGCAATTACGCTCACCCAAACGTTCCGTTCAAGCGTTTTTACAGAATTCGAACATACGGCTGATTCTGATCTGTGCCGCCATTACCGTATATGGTTGCCTTTTGGTCTATTCCGCCTCCCACGGCTACGGCTACGGCTTTAGAGGCGCAGCTACTCATATCATCGCCGCCATCATCGGGTTTGTCGCCGCCTTATTTGTTTCTCAAGTCGACTATGACGACATCTGCACGCTTTGGCCCATTTGGGCAGGACTGTCGCTATTGTTGATGCTGCTCACCTTTACGCCGTTGGGACTTAACGCAAGCGGAACAGACGATACCGCATGGCTTGGTATCGGCGGTTTGACCTTTCAGCCATCCGAACTGCTCAAAATTGCATTCATCATTACATTTTCGGTGCATCTCTCTTCGGTTCAAGACAAAATACGAGAATTTAAGACCGTGGTGTTTCTCGGACTTCACGCATTGATACCCATCGCCCTCGTATTTTTACAGGGTGATGACGGAACCGCGATCGTATTTATTATGATCTTTTTGTCTATGTTGTTTGCTGCCGGTGTCAACGCCATTTATTATATAATCGGACTGACCGGTATCTGCGCCGCGATCCCGATTCTTTGGTCGGTTATGTCCGAGGACAAAAAAGCGCGTATTCTGTGCATTTTCCCGCCCTATGTCGAGAAGTACTTGCAAACCGCAGGCTGGCAACAGTATGAGGGACTAAAAGCGATCGGATCGGGTCAGCTGACGGGAACAGGATATCTTAACACCACAAACGGCTCGCTGTTTGCCCGAAATAATGATCTGATTTTTACGGTTGCTGGTGAAGAGTTTGGGTTTATCGGAGCAGTTCTTCTGCTACTCCTACTGGTTTTATTGCTGTTTGAACTGTTTCGGTGTGCAAACCAGGCACGTGATCCGCTGGGTACCTATCTCTGTGTGGGAATGCTCGCTCTTGTCGGGTTTCAATCGATTATTAACCTTGGGATGAATCTTCGTCTATTGCCCGTCATCGGCATAACCCTCCCCTTCTTCAGTGCGGGCGGCAGTTCGGTTGTTACGCTGTATCTCGGCATCGGTCTGATTCTCAGTGTGTCCTTCTCGCAAAGCACGCGCAAGCGAAGAGGGTTGCTGTAACTACTATTATACAAAACAAATCAGAGGGCAACCATTATTGGATGCCCTCTGATTTGTTTTATTTTATGTTTTTAAGATAGGACACACGCCCCATCTCATACAGGTTGTTTCCCGCACTGTCGATGATGACGATCGCCGGAAAATCCTCCACTTCCAGGCGGCGGATAGCCTCAGCACCAAGATCTTCATACGCAACAACTTCGGATTTTTTCACACAACGTCCGAGCAGTGCTCCGCATCCGCCGATCGCGCCGAAATACACCGCACCGTGCTGTTTCATCGCCTCGATCACGTTTGATCCGCGTTCTCCTTTACCGATCATTCCGGTTAACCCTTTCTCGATCAACATCGGGCTGTACGCGTCCATACGATACGACGTTGTCGGACCCGCTGAGCCGATGACCTGATCGGGTTTTTCAGGGGTTGGTCCTACAAAATAGATCACCGCATCTTTAAGATCGATCGGTAACTCCTTCCCTTGCGAGATCAGCTCGCAAAGACGTTTGTGAGCGGCATCCCGCGCTGTGTAAATAACACCCGAAATCAAGCAGCTGTCGCCGGCTCGCAAGGATCGCGCATCCTCACGACTGACGGGAGTTTTGATTGAAATCGCCATCACAGCACCTCCGTCATATGTCGTGTCACGTGGCAATTGATGTTCACCGCGACAGGTAAACCCGCGATATGTGTCGGGAATGTTTCGATATTTACCGCCAATGCTGTCGTTAAGCCGCCAAAACCTTGCGGACCGATGCCTAACCGATTAATTTCGTGGAGTAATTCATTCTCTAATGCAGCATAAAACGGCAGAGAGTTTCGTTCATCTACAGGACGAAGCAGTGCTTTCTTTGCCAGCAGTGCCGCTTTGTCAAACGTGCCGCCGATGCCGACGCCGACTACGATGGGCGGGCAGGGGTTCGGTCCCGCCGCTTCAACGGTCTTGAGCACAAAATCTTTCACACCCTGCAAACCGTCCGACGGGCTAAGCATCGCAATTCGGCTCATATTCTCACTGCCAAACCCTTTGGGCGCGACGGTGATTTCGATTTTCTCCCCCGCTACCAGTTCAACATACAGCATAGCGGGCGTATTATCCCCCGTATTGACGCGGTCAAGCGGGTCGCGTACCACACTTTTTCTCAGGTATCCGTCGCGGTAGCCTTGTCGTACACCCTCATTCACAGCCTCAGTCAGGTCACCACGAATATGAACGTCCTGACCGATTTTGAGAAACACACAAGCCACACCTGTATCCTGGCAGATAGGCACATTTTCATTATCCGCAATTTCGTAATTCTCAATTATCCGTTCCAGTATTTCTTTTGCCTGAGGCCACGGTTCGTGAGCGTGACAGCGGCTGATACAGGTTTTTAAATCGTCGCTCAAATGACAATTTGCTTCGATGCACAATCGTTTGACGGCGGCGGTTATACTGTCTGCAGTGATCTCTCTCATAAGTTCCTCCGTCGTTTATTCGTTATTCTCCGAATTTTTCGCCGTGTCAATACTCTTACCGAACACGATAAAACGGTCATACAGATATTCGGTCACAAAGTTAACGAGCATCGTCAAGATCAACACGAGATATTCGTTCCACGCAAAGCCCTCACCCGTCAGTACTGCCGTCCACCAGGTCGACAGAGGGGTAAAAACAAGGTAGAACAGCGCAACCTTGAGCATCGCGATCGGGACGTTGTTGGCGGAATAAAAGGTAAATTTACGGTTAAGCGTAAAATTCCACAACACCGACAGGATCAGCGCAACGAGATAGGACAGCCAATGTGTGAGATGCAGTACCTCCTCCATCAGCGTAAAACTGACGACCTGGATGACTCCCGCGCTGATGGAAAACAGCACGAATTTCAGCGTGCGGATAAGTTCTTTCTTCTTCTCGGACATAACGAACACCTCTCTTTGGTTGGCAGTATAGCATAAAATGAAAATAATTACAAGAAAAATCCCGAATGCAAAAGCATTCGTTAT
>JAZOCG010000038.1:0-4490 GCA_045596345.1 Acutalibacteraceae bacterium | reverse complement strand
GAGGAAGAGCAGCAGATCCAGCGGCCCTTCAAAATCCGGCAGTTTGTAGGATATTGTTTCCATTCCCGCACTCCTGTATGCGTATTTTCATAAAAGGATTACATCCCGAATAGGGCAAAAAGCAAATTGAACACGCCGTTGTGCAATGCCGACAGCGGACCGTCCAGTGCGCCCGTCATCAACAGCACAAACAATCCCATTGTGATATAGCGACTGTTGACCTCGAGGAAATACGCCCATTTCCCCGGCAACAGACTGCTCCACAGACGTGAGCCGTCGAGCGGCGGGATCGGCAATAGGTTAAATACCATCAGCGAAATATTAACCGAGGCGATAACGTCGATAAGAATGAGCCACAACGCCAGCATCACGCTATACTCCGTCACAAAGAACATCGCCACGCGGAAAACAGCCACCGCCGCAATCGCCATCAGCAGATTGGATAACGGTCCCGCTAACGCAACGAGGATCATATCCCGTTTATAATTCTTAAAATTGCGCGGGTTGACCGGTACGGGCTTCGCATAGCCGATACCGACAGCGAGCATCATCGCCGTGCCCCATACATCCAGATGTTTAAAAGGGTTGACCGTCAGGCGACCGTGCCATTTCGCCGTATCGTCACCGCACAAATGCGCCGCAAAGGCATGCGCAAGCTCGTGTACGGGCAGAATGAGCAAAATCAGCACCGCATAGCCGAACATCAGATACAGGATAGACGCGACATTCATCTCTCCCCGATTTTCCATAAATTGCAGTAACATACACCAAGACCTCTTTTGAGCCGACATAGGCATAATGATAGACAGTATATATCATACCAAAATAAAGCAAAAATTACAAGTGTTTCTGTAAAGAAAGCGGATAAAAGAAACTTTTTTTGCAAAGGTTGTAAAAAACACTTGATTTTTTTCAGGAAATCTGCTAATATAGTCCCGTTGCTTTGCGCAGAGGTGTTTTCCTCTGCCTCAGACTATGCTGGATACGGCCTACGTGGCCTAAACAAGAAGGAGGTGCAGAACCATGGCAAAATGTGATTTCTGCGGCAAGAGTGTTACCTTTGGTATTCGTGTGTCCCACTCCCACAGACGGTCTAACCGCAGCTGGAAGCCCAACATCTGCCGCGTGAAGGCGATCGTTGACGGCTCCCCCAAGAGAGTGTACGCCTGCACCCGTTGCCTGCGTTCCGGAAAGGTCACCCGCGCGGTGTAATTCCAAATTCACAAACAACCAAGGTCTTTCGGTTTTTTGCCGAAGGTCCTTGTTGTTTTTTGCATACATTTCCCCCGCCCTGTCCATACTGTTTGGGGAAAGGACGGGATGGCGAATGTATAATAAAGTGGAGATCTGCGGCGTCAACACCGCAACCCTCAAAGTGCTTACCGAAGCAGAGAAGATCGCGCTGCTCAAACAGATGCAAGCAGGAGACAAAAACGCACGCGAAAAACTGGTCAACGGCAACCTGCGCCTCGTGCTCAGCGTGATTCAGCGGTTTACCCAACGCGGAGAAAACCTCGATGATCTGTTTCAGGTCGGCTGTATCGGACTCATCAAAGCGATCGACAACTTTGACCTCTCGCTCGATGTGCGGTTCAGCACCTATGCCGTGCCGATGATCATCGGCGAGATTCGCCGCTATCTGCGGGACAACAACGCCATCCGCATCAGCCGCAGCATGCGGGACACCGCCTACCGTGCGATGCAGGCAAAGGAACAACTGATGGCGGAAAATCACCGAGAACCCACTATTGAGGAAATCGCGCGACGTATGGAAATGCCAAAGGAAGAGGTGGTGGTCGCGCTGGAGGCGATCGTCGATCCCGTATCGCTGTACGAACCGATCTACAACGACGGCGGCGATACCATCTATGTAATGGATCAAGTCAGTGACCGTAACGATGATAAAAGCTGGCTCGACGAGATCGCGTTCAAGGAAGCGATCGCCAGGCTGAGCGAGCGCGAGCGTAAGATTCTCAGTCTGCGGTTTTTCAAGGGAATGACGCAGGTGGAAGTGTCGGGTGAGATCGGCATCTCGCAGGCACAGGTCAGCCGTCTGGAAAAAGGCGCACTGGATAAGATCAAAAAAGAGTTGTGAAAAGACGGCGTCCCGCTTGTAGGCAGGACGCCGTCTTTCTTTTGTGTGTTATTTTACCGCACCGAGCGTTGCCGCCATCACGGCTTTGATGGTGTGCATACGGTTCTCCGCCTCGCGGAACACCACCGAGCGTTCACTCTCGAACACCTCGTCGGTGACTTCCATCGAGTCACAGTTAAACCGCTCACCCATCTCCTTGCCCACACCCGTCTTATCGTCGTGGAACGCGGGCAGACAGTGCATAAACACCACATCGTCCGCCGCCATATCCATCAGTGCCGTGTTGACCTGATAGGGCGCGAGTTCGCGGATGCGCTCCTCCCACACCTCAACAGGCTCGCCCATCGACACCCACACGTCGGTGTAAATGACGTTGGCTCCCTTGACCGCCTCGGCAGGATCTTCACAGAAGCGCAGAGTCGCGCCCGTCTCGGCGGCGACTGCCTCGCACGCGGCGATCAGTTCGGGGTTGGGGAAATACTTCTTCGGCGCACAAGCGGTGAAATTCAGCCCCATCTTCGCGCAACCGACCATCAGGGAATTACCCATATTGTAACGGGCATCCCCCATATACACAAAATTGATACCTTTCAGTTTGCCGAACTGCTCACGGATGGTAAGGAAATCGGCAAGGATCTGGGTCGGGTGAAACTCGTTGGTCAGCCCGTTCCACACAGGAACAGAGGCGTATTTCGCCAACTCTTCCACGATCTCCTGACCGAAGCCGCGGTATTCGATACCGTCATAGATGCCGCTGAGCACTCGCGCGGTGTCCGCGATGCTCTCTTTCTTACCGATCTGCGAGCCCGAGGGATCGAGATACGTCGTACCCATACCGAGGTCGTGCGCCGCCACCTCAAAGCTGCAGCGTGTACGGGTGCTGGTCTTCTCAAAGATCAGCGCAATATTCTTACCCTCGCACAGCTTATGCGGAACACCCGCCTTCTTCTTCGCCTTAAACTCCGCCGCCAGGTCGATAAGTGCCCCGATCTCTTCGGGGGTATAATCCAACAGCTTGAGAAAATCTCTGCCTTCAACATTCATACTCTTATCTCCTTATTCTGCACAGACGTCTTTGAGTACGTTCAGTGCCTTTGTAAGCACTTCCATCGGGATATTAAGCGCAGGCAACAAGCGTACTTTATCCTTCGCCTTAATAACCAGCACGCCGCGCTCCATACAACGGCGAATGACCTCGCCCGCGTCCTTTTCGGTCTTGATGCCGATCATCAGACCCAGACCCGACACACCGACAACGCCTTTCGCACCCGCGAGCGTATCGAAGATCAGCGCAGAACGCTCACGCACACCTGCCAACATTTCCTCATCCAGACGGGAGAGGATATTGAGCGCACCCGCACAGCACACGGGGTTGCCGCCAAAAGTCGAGCCGTGCGAACCGGGAGCGAGGGTATCCTTAACCTTTTCACCAAGCAGGGTCGCGCCGAGCGGCAGACCGCCCGCAAGCCCCTTAGCGGTGGATACGATATCCGGATGAATGTCATAGTTCATATAACCGTAAAGTTTGCCGCTGCGACCGTTTCCCACCTGCACCTCGTCGGTGATGAGCAGAATATCCTGTTCGGCGGCGAGCTTTGCCACCGCCGTGACAAACTCTTTGTCGAGCGGCATCACGCCGCCCTCGCCCTGCACCACTTCCATCATAATGGCGGCGCATTTATGCTGTTCGGCAAGCGTTTTTACAGCTGTAAAGTCGTTTGCCTTTGCATATAAAAAGCCCTCGGTCAAAGGGGTGAAATCCTCGTGAAACACCGCCTGTCCCGTCGCCGCCAACGTGGTGATGGTGCGACCGTGGAAGCTGTTCTCCAACGTAATGATATGATAGTAGTCCTTGCCCTTTTTATCCGCGGCGTACTTGCGCGCGACCTTGATGGCGCATTCATTCGCTTCCGCGCCGGAGTTGGAGAAGAACACCTTCTTCATCCCCGTGCGCTCGCACAGCTGCTGTGCGAGCTTGGCGCACGGATCGGTGTAATAGAGGTTGGACGCGTGCTGCAGCATACCGAGTTGTTCGGTCACCGCCGCCGCCCATTGCTCATCGGCGATGCCGAAGGTGTTCACCGCAATACCCGTGGACAGATCGATATATTCTTTACCGTTATCGTCCCATACGAGTGAGCCTTTCCCCTTCACCACATTGAGCGGAAAACGCGCGTAGGTGTTGGCGATATAGGTGCTGTCAAGTTGTTTCGTATTCATCGTATCACCCTACCCTAACCATCGTACCCGCGCCTTCGTCGGTGAGCAACTCCATCAAAATGGAGTGAGATACACGGCCGTCCATAATAATGACATTTTCCACACCTTTTTCCAGTGCTTCGATACAGCAGTCGACCTTCGGGATCATACCACCCGAAATAACGCCCTCGTCATA
>JAZOCG010000037.1:0-4230 GCA_045596345.1 Acutalibacteraceae bacterium | reverse complement strand
ACCCCGTCAGTCAGCCCAAGGGCGCGCGGTACAACCTGTCATTCAAGGCCAAGACCAAGAATGAGATCGGACGCGAGGTTGCGGCACAGGACGTGGCGTCCATTCAGGTGCGCAAGCTGTCTGCGCTGTGGCGCACGCTGTTGCCGTTGATCGTTATCTTCGTCTTAGCGTTGCTGGTTACGCTGTTTATGCGGCAGAGGGTGCTGCCCAACAGCATTGAGGTCGCCAACGTCGTGTATACGGTGGGCGGACAGCACAGCAAGAACCACAAAGCACGGGTGGATTTTTCCGGCAAGCGTAAGAAGCAGGGCTCGTTGACCATCTCGCCGCCGCCGCATGCGGTCAAACAGGCAAATTGCGGTGTGACGATGCAGCTCAAAGCGAAATCGCGCCGTTACGTCAAATCCTCCAATCGCGAGGTGATCGTCACCGAGATCCTGCCTACCGCCCCCGTTAGAGCCACCAAGTATTCCTGCGGCTCCACCATTTACAAACGGGATGCGACATCCAAAACGTCCAAATTTGTCCGTCAGGGCGGCAAGAAGGACGAGCAGGCGCACGAATTTACCATTCGTTCCGGTACGCAGTTTAACGTGTCCTCCATGGCAAAGACCGAGGATATACAAAAAGCGGTTTCCTTTAAGGGATCAATAAAATTTAAATAAGTAACCAATGCAAAATAATGCTGCTAAACGGCAGCAGAACGGAGAGTGTATACCATGGCAAAAGAAAACGTCAAAATCAATCAGGTAGAAGCCCCAACCTTGTTTATCGGCGTCGGCGGTACGGGCTGTGACGTCGTTAAGCGCGTCGCGGAGATGTGTCGCCCCGGTGAGACGGACAACATCAGCTTTGTGTGTCTGGACACCAACGTCAACGACCTGTCCAACGTACAGAGAAGCAAGGCGAAGATCTACTACGTGCAGACCTCCAATACCCAGACGGTGGGCGACTATCTGTCGTACGATGCGGATGCGCGTAAAAACTGGTTCCCCAAGAACGCGGTTATTTACGATAAGACCGTGTCCGAGGGTGCCGGTCAGGTGCGTGCGATTTCCCGTTTGGCGCTCAACGCCACCATCAAAACGGGGAAAATTCGTCCGCTGTACGATGCCATTGACGACCTGTTCCGCAAGGACGGCCGCGAGCTCAAACAAGCTCTGCGCGTGGTGATGGTATCCACCTCCTCGGGTGGTACCGGTTCGGGTATCGTGCTGCCGTTGGCGATGTTCCTGCGCGATCATATCAACAGCAAATACCCCAACACCAGCCTTATCGTCCGTTCGCTCATCCTGCTGCCCGAAACGCTGGACAGCGTGATCGATTCCTCGGTTGAGCGCGATAGCCAGCGCCGTAACGCGTACGCCACCATTAAGGAGATCAACGCCTTTATGATGAAGGGATCGGGCTTCCTGGATGTGGAAAGCGATCTCAAACGCTACGGCAACCTGCACATCGATTTCCCCATCGCCGGCACCGACGATATGAAGCCGCTGGGCATTCTGCCGTTTGACTTCTGCTTCCTGATGGACGGTCAGGATGCGGAGGACACCACGCTTGTCAGCCTCAACCAGTATAAGCAACAGGCGGCACAGGCGCTGTACGAGCAGAACATCGGCCCGATGCAGAAGAACGCCTTCTCCGTCGAGGATAACATCATCAAGGAGATGTCCAACCCCGGCAACTTCGGCCGTAACCGTTTCGGCGCTATCGGTGCAAGCACCGTGCGCTATCCGTATGAGAAGATTGCGGATTACATCGCGTATGACTGGGCAAAGCAGAGCATCGGCGGCGACGGCGAGGCGGCAAAGTGGTCCCGTTACGATAAGGAATTCAAGCTCAAATTGGACGAAGCGCGTAAGAAGGGCTTGGCGGCAAGCGAGGGCCCGAAGCGCGAGGAAGTGTACGTCCAAAAGATGGATCAGGACAGCAGCCGTTTCAGTAAAGACCTGCGCCACACCTACTTGGGCAACGCACAGGGCCGTTTGGAGACCTATTTGAACGCGCTGACCGAAAAGATCAAGACGGCAATCGAGCAGGATGCGACCATCGCGGAGAACGCTTCGGGCGCCTACGATGCGAGCGTCATTGACTTTAAGGATGAGTCCAACTACGGACGCGCTACCGAGCTGTACGGCTATTTGCAGGCGTTTGAGGAGTCTGTACGCTCCAAGGCGGAGAAGATCGCCACGGGTATGGCAGAGTCCATCTTCTATAACGAGAAGAAGACCGCCGCCAAGCAGGAGCCATATACGTTGGAAGCCCTGCTTAAAAACAGCTTTGATCAGATCTGCCATCCGAATGCGGCACGGTATATGCTGTATATGGCGGATAAGGAGTTCCTGTCCCGTCACGAAATCGCCACCAGCGAGTTGGAGGATCTGACACAGAACTTCGAGGTGTACGGCGACGGCGGCGACCCGAATCTCTTCGCGGTCAAATACCTCAAATCCAAGGCGCCCGTCCGTACGCTGGCGGATATGTGCAAGGCGGATAAGAAGGAGTATTCCATCAGCGAGAAGATGGCAGGCTGCAAGGAAATCTACGGCGGTCTGGAAGAGCACTTCCGCAATTACTATACGCTGATTACCGATTACATCGAGCGCGTTGCCGAGAAGGTTGCGTTCTCCATCGGTCACGCGTATTTAGAGGACCTCAACAAGGAGTTCCTGGCCTTCTTCAACACCTTCGCCGAAAAGGTCGAGGGCATCGAACGCAAGAAGGATGACTTGGTCAACGAGCTGACCTTCCGTAAGGGCGACTCGGTGTTTAACGTTTGCTCGTCCAAGGAGATGCTGGAAGAGCTGAGCAAGAACACCAAGGGCGTCGCGGAAGAGGGCTGCCTGCTGGATTCCGAGGCAAACGGCGAAATCTTCGACGCGATCAAGCAGAACGCGATGTTCGAGCGCGAGGCGCGCGTTTCCGAGGACACCGTAATGGAAGACCGCCGCGTCGACATCTTCGACGACGTGCTGCTCGGCTACTTCAAGAAGGACGTCCGCCGCAAGTGCGCGGATAAGCTCGACCTGAACATCGTCGAGGCGATTGCCAACGAGAAGCGCCTGCTGCTGTTACAGCAGAAGCGTGAGCAGAGCGAGGATGGCGAGCGCGTGTACGACAAGGTCACGCAGGAGGAGAAGGAGCGTTACATCCGCGAGGTTATCGCGATGGGTCAGCGCCTGGCAGCTCCCAGTGTGCAGCGTATGCGCAACGTCGAGTCCCGTGAGATCGCGCTGTGCGCATATAACAAGTCCTTGCTGGATATGCGTACTTACCGCATCGCCGAGCTGATGCCCAAGGGCAATGCCGTGGACAGCATTTCGAAGTATGAACTGCGCTTCTTTAACGCCTTGTACAACCTGACGCCCGACAAGCTCAACAAGTTTGCGGCGCCGAGCGAGACCGAGACCTCCAAGCGCAAGGGCGGTCTGTATTACAACGCCTACGTTTCGTATGCGCGTGACATCGGCCCCGATTCCACCAAGGGCGCGAAGATCTCCACCCATATTGATAAGCGCTGGGATTCCATCGCCGTGATGCCGGAGCTCGACTTCAACCATCAGGAGAAAGAGATGCTCAAAATCCATCAGGCGATGATCTACGGTCTGGTCTTTGACGCCATCAAGCGTACCAAGTATTCGAT
Source organism: Acutalibacteraceae bacterium (assembly GCA_045596345.1). Classification (GTDB taxonomy): domain Bacteria; phylum Bacillota; class Clostridia; order Oscillospirales; family Acutalibacteraceae; genus UBA5905. The sequence continues at coordinate 587 of JAZOCG010000037.1, read as the reverse complement.
GTATGCGAAGGATAAGATGGTGTACAAGTTCCAGAACTCCGACGAACGCTACGTGTCACTGGCGGTGTCCAACAACACCCCCTGCGATGAGTTCTATGAGATCGTCGATTCGCTGTATATCAGCTCCTTTGTGGTCAACGACATTGAGGTCATCAAGGCGAAAAAGCGGTATAAGGACCGTATGCGCCACGCCAACTACGGCGACACCGAGTTTAAGAAGGCGCTGGATAAGTTCTGTATCCCCGAAATCTGTGAGGATGAGGAAAACCCCGATCCCAACCAGAAGACCAGCTTGTTCGAGATCCCCGTGTTCTATTATGCGTCTCTGCCGAACAACAAACGCTACAACGGCGAGATCGGCACCATCGTGGACGCGGTCATCAAGACCTTTGAGGATGAGCTGATTCTGTGGGAGGACAAGGACGACGTCAAGTTCGTGCTGTGCGACATTCTGCAAGAGCAGTACGACCTGATGATGGCGAACTACGAGAAGTATCCCAAGCTGAAAAACAACCTCGAAGCGAAGGATAACCCCATCATTGAGATCATCTTCCAGAAGATTCGCGGTGTGGTGGAGTCCACTCCCG
>JAZOCG010000036.1:0-7681 GCA_045596345.1 Acutalibacteraceae bacterium | reverse complement strand
CTTGCCCCAGAAGGTGTAGTCCGCACCCTGCGGCAGGATCGCCTGCGCATACAGACGGTTGAGAGAGAACATCCCCGGATCCCAGCCCGCGGAAATGAGCGCGGTCGTGCCGCTCGCCTGCGCCACCGCGTCCACCGCCGCAAAATGCGCGGGGATGTTCGCGTGGTTATCGAAGCTGTCCACAACGTTAAAATGCGCCGCCAGTTCGGGGGTCTGGGTGGGTAGGTCGGTTGCACTGCCGCCACACAGGATCATTACGTCGATCTTGTCCTTGTAATTGAGTACATCGCGGACGTGCGCCACCGCCGCGTCGCCAAACGCCGTCTTGACGCTCGCGGGATCACGGCGGGTGAACACCGCCGTTAGTTCGGTGTCCTCATTCTGTCGGATGGCGCATTCAACGCCACGACCGAGGTTACCGTAACCATAGATACCGATACGAATTGCCATAGAAATCACTCCTACTATACATCAGTGCCGTTTCACGGCAGAATATACTTAACAAACGGGATCTTGCGCAGACCATACGCCACGCCGACACACACGGGAATCACCGCAAACGGTGCGCCCAGACGATACCATATCGACTCGGTCGGAATGTCCAACAACCGCACGATCGGCGGCAGGATCAGCATATGCAACAGATATACGGGAAAGGTGTAGTGCTTGAGAAAATCCACCACCTTGCCGATCGCACCCTGCATCAGGCGGTTACCCACCGACTTAAACAGCAAAAACACCGCGACGGCGTGGAACAAAGACGGGATATTCATATACCCTTTATAGGTATCTACCACATTCCCCGCCGCCATCGACAGGTGGTACGTACCGACGATATGAGCAACCAACCCCGCCGCGCCGAGGGCATAAATAACGTAACGCCCCCATTTCGGCATATCATAAGCATACAGCAGATACCCGATCACGGGATAGATCAGATAACTGCGTGTCGCATCAAACCGCACGGAATACCCGATCGGGATCTTAAACACCGTGATTACAAAGGGGATCAGGCTGTTGAGCACAAAGCCGACTACTGCCAAATAGGTGAACAGCGTGCGTCGCCGCTCACACGGCACAGCGGAGAAAAGCGGGATCGCCGCATACACCAAAAATAGCGGGATAAAAAACCAATACACCTGCACAAAACGCGTATTGAGCAGACCATCGAGCAGATACGCGGGATTGATCGCCGACAGCGGTGTCGTGCGATACACAAACACGTTGAGTGCCAATCCAAACAAGCTCCAAAACACAAACGGCACGACCGTCTTAAGCAGGCGTTTTTTAAAATACTCCTTCGTGGTATACCGCTCGCGATAGTCCATCAGCGTCGCGCCCGAGATCATAAAAAACACGGGAACGGCGAAATAAAATACGCTCTCGATCACATTCGCGGTTGCCCAATATCGTGCGGTACTGAACCGCCAGAAGCAACCGTTGGTGTGCAAAAACACCACCGAGATCGCCGACAGCACGCTGAGCAAAGAAAGATAGGACGTGTTCTTTTTTACCATATCCAGCCCACCTGTCATTCTTTCGTCAAACACACGACATTTTCGCAATGCGCTGTGCGGGGAAACAGATCCACAGGCTGTACGGATTTGACCGCATAGCCCTTTTCACTAAACCGTTTGAGATCGCGCGCCAGTGTCGCGGGATCGCAGGAAACATACACCACACGCGCGGGTGCCATTGTCACCACCGTATCAATGAGCGCGGGATCACACCCTTTACGCGGCGGATCAATCACGATTACGTCGGCGCGTATCCCCTCCTTGGCGAGTTGTGCGGCGGCGTCCGCCGCATCCGCGCAAATAAAGCGGGCGTTCCCGATGCCGTTGACCTCCGCATTTCGGCGGGCATCCTCCACCGCAGCGGAAACGACCTCAACCCCGATGACCTGTGCAGCACAATGCGCCATCGACAGACCGATGGTTCCGGTGCCGCAATATAGATCGAGCAAGGTCTCCTTCCCTGTTAATGCGGCGGCGTCCGCGGCGAGTGCATACAATTTCTCTGTTTGCGCGTGGTTGACTTGATAAAACGAATGCGGCGACAGTCGAAACCGCAATCCGCACAATGTATCCTCGATCGCGTCTGCGCCCCACAAGGTATACCCACCGTCACCGAGAATAACGTTGGTGCGGGCGGGATTAATGTTCACCGACAGCGAAGCAAGTTTCGGAGCGGCGGTACGCACTGCCTCGATAAGCGCGGATACGGCGGGCAACTTCCCGCTCGTGCAAACAAGACAGACCATCATCTGCCCGCTGACCGCACCCTCGCGGATGTAGATGTGCCGTACAAGACCTTTATGCGTGTTTTCATCATACGCAGACACGCGATTGGCTCGCATCCAGCTGTCCACCGCGTCCAGCACCGCACGAAATCCCATAGGTTGTAACAAGCAGTCGCGGCAGGCAACGATGCGATGACTGCGCGGCGCAAAAAAGCCCATCACCGGACCGTCTTCCCCCGCCGTAACGGGGAACTGCGCCTTATTGCGATAACGGTCGGGCATATCCGCCGCCACCAACGGCAGTGGATCGATCGTCAACCCACCTACACGATGCAAAGTGTCACTCACCCACTGTTGTTTATACCGACATTCCGCCTCATAGGTGATATGACGCCACACGCAACCGCCGCAGCGACCGAACACCGTGCAATCCCGCTCGTCCAGCCGATCCTCCGACGGAACAAGCAGTTCCTCAACCCGCCCGAAAGCGTGGTTTTTCTGCACCTTCACAATACGGCAGAGAATGCGATCACCCACCGCCGTGTAAGGGATGAACACCACCAACCCCGGCGTAGGTATATCCGCGTCCGTGTAACGCGCAACACCGTTGCCCTCACCCGTTACACCGGTGATGGTCAACTCAACGAGCTGATTTTTCGCCAAAGGCACTGTGTTCACCCCTTTTCAAGTCATATATGTTCATTTTACACGTTTTCTGCACAAATAACAAGTCTTTTGCAAAGAAAAAAGCGTCCGAAACGGACGCTTTTAGGATATTCTTTGTAAAATGAGCCTCAACCGTTCCCGTAACGCTCGGGACGTTTGATACGATTCCACGCATCATATGCGGTGCGAGCCTCCGCCTCCTCAAGCAGAAGAACCTCTTCGCTCTCTTCCCCGCTCGCACTGACTGTGCGCTCTAAGATGCGGTATGTACGACCGTTATACCGGAAACGGTAACGCTTTGAGCCGACGGCATGCTCGCCAAGGGTGAAGAATTCGCGTGCACCACGTTCACCGTGGTCACGGTTTTGTCGATTGTTAGACATCTTTCCACCGTCCTCAAATCAATTCCAGCGTTTGCTTAATGAGTTCCACCGATTTCTCGATACCGAAGTGACCGCTGTTCACCGTCATATGATAGTTGTTGCAGTCGCCCCAATCCTTGTCGGTGTAATACTCGTAATGGCGGGCTCGTGCGCGGTCGCGCTCACGAACAATCGCCTCAGCACGCTTCTCCGCTATGTTGCCTTGTTCGATCGCACGGGCGACACGCAACTTAAACGGTGCGTGGACAAACACGCTGAATACGTCAAAATCGTCTTTGAGGATTTGATCGGCACATCGACCGACGATAACACAGGAGCCCTGCTGAGCGACCTCTTTAAGTGCATTGGATTCCGCAATGAAGACCTGATCCGCTACCGCCTTGTCGCTGTTATGACGATAGCCGCCCGTTGCCAGATTAAACAACAGACTGCTGATGAACTTCTGTTCCTCTTCCTCCAAAAAATCACTGGAAAGACCGCTGCTCTTCACCGCGGTATCAACAAAATTCTTGTCATAATACGGAATCCCCAGCTGTTCAGCCAATCGCTGTCCGATCTCGCTGCCGCCGCTGCCGTATTCACGACTGATAACAATGATCTGCCCCTTCTTCACGCCTGCTCCTCCTCAACACGAACGAATATATCCATATATATTCACATTATTATAATTTTATCGTGTAGAAAGAAAAGTGTCAAGATTGTTAATCAATAATTTTCTGGAAATTTCGACGTGTTTTGCCGTTTTTTATGAAATTTTCATCTGCAGACGGAATTTGTCCGCGATCATAGCGATAAACTCCGAATTGGTGGGCTTACCGCGGCTGTTGTGAATGGTGTACCCAAAATAGGAATTGAGCACATCAATATCACCCCTGTCCCACGCCACCTCGATTGCGTGGCGAATGGCGCGCTCAACGCGCGACGAGGTCGTAGCGTGACGTTTGGCAACGGCGGGGTACAACCGTTTTGTCACCGCGTTGATGATCTGCTCGTCCTCGATCGCCATCAGGATCGCATCGCGAAGATACTGATAGCCCTTGATATGCGCGGGCACGCCGATCTGATGAATGATCTCGGTGACACGCATTTCCAGACTGCTCCCCTGGACCTCACGGCGGCGCACCGTCTCTCCGACCTGCGGCATTTCACCACACAGCGTTAAAATACGGCTCGCCATCTCGGCAGCATCAAACGGTTTGAGAAAATAATAGTCCGCGCCCGCACTCATCGCCTCGCGCTCAAGAGCCGGATTATCAAATCCCGACATCAGCATAACCAGCGGTCGTTTTGCAAGCTTCAACGTCTGCATATTACGCAATACGCCGAGTGCATCCATCCGTGGTAAGAAGAAGTCCATAATCACCACGTCGGGAATTTCCCTCTCGATCGCCCTTAACACCGCTTGCCCATCCTTTTCCGTCATCGTTACATCCAATCCCTTGGATTTCATCACATTGGCGCACGGTATCGCAAAATACTCGCTGTTATCCGCCAATAAGACACTGATTTTTCTTCCCATTTTCCGAATTCTCCCTCATTTTAGTATGCCGGCGAGGATATATTACCATAATTTCCCAAATGATGCAAGGGGTAAATTCCATTTTTTGCCAATATTTTTTTACTGGTGTAGGACAGACGGAAAAAGAAGCAACTTTTTTGCCGTATTTTGCGCGATTTAGCGAAAATAAGCGGGCACAGTCGCATACGCTGTGCCCGCTTAATATACTTTATTCTTCTTTATTATTGAATAACCGTGTAGATCCGCGGAGTGTCTGCCGGTTTTTGTGTACTCCACTCGATCGCCTGTAAAATCGCGGTCTCTGCCCCATCCAACGCCGCCTCATCGCCACTGTGCAAAGTGAAAAGGCACTCGCCTTTACACACTCGATCGCCGCGTGTCTTGCACAGAAGAATACCTGCGCGATGATCAATGGTGTCCTCTTTGGTCAAGCGGCCTGCGCCGAGTAGTACGGCGGCATGTCCAATCGCTTCGGCATCCATCGAAGCGATATAACCGTCACAAGGAGAGGTCACCTCTCGCACATACGGCGCGCACGGAAAGCGTGAAGGATCATCTATGTAGGCGGTATCGCCGCCTTGTGCCGCGACCCACGCACGCATCGTGCGCAGAGCCTCACCACTGTCCAGTGCCTCACGCACACGGCGTGCCGATTCCTCCGGCGACCAAGCAAACACCAACGACACGATCTGCGTGGCCAAAGCCTCGCACACCTCGCGCAGAGCACCGCGGCTCTCCCCTTTAAGGACGGAGATCGCCTCCTGCACCTCCAAAGCGTTTCCGACAGCATAGCCCAGCGGGGCATCCATCGAAGTGATCAGTGCCGCCATATTGCGCCCGCAATCCTTGCCGATATCCACCATCGCGCGCGCCAATTCCTCCGCCTGTTCGGGCGTTTTCATAAACGCGCCGCTGCCGACCTTCACGTCCAACACAATATTGTGGGAGCCAGCCGCAAGCTTTTTGCTCATAATACTCGCGGTAATCAGCGGGATGCTATCCACCGTCGCGGTGACGTCCCGTAGAGCGTACAATTTTTTATCCGCAGGCGTCAGATTGCCCGTCTGCCCAATGATCGCCATTCCGACCTCGTCGATCTGACGCAGAAACTCCTCTGTTGACAATGAGGTGCGGTATCCGGGGATGGATTCGAGCTTATCCACTGTACCGCCCGTATGTCCGAGCCCGCGTCCCGACATTTTGGTCATCTTCCCGCCGAGGGCGGCGACGATCGGTGCGACAATGAGCGAAGTCTTGTCCCCGACACCGCCCGTCGAATGTTTATCCGCCGACAAAGTGCCGTAGCGTGACAGATCCACCGTATCGCCCGAATGAGCCATGGCATCCGTCAGCGTAACAGTTTCACGGCGAGTCATACCGTGATAAAAAATCGCCATCATCAGTGCCGATACTTGATAGTCTGGGATATTCCCTTTTGTGTATCCGTCAATAAAAAAGCGGATCTCATCGTCGGTCAGCTCACCGCCGTCCCGCTTTTTGCGGATAATATCCACCATATGCAGCAATGAACTCTCCCCCTTAATCGAGTTTGAACGTCAATGGTAACAATTCGCCAAGTGTGTGTGTCTCGCTGTTACCCTCCGCATCCTTTACCAAAATAATCGGCATATCGGGCGAGCAAAACTCGGCGAGCACCTGGCGGCACACACCGCAAGGCGGGAATGTTCCCGTGATCTTACCGTCCTTGCCGCCCGCAATCGCCAGCATCGCAAACCGCCGCTCGCCTTCGCTGACAGCCTTGCTTATTGCGGTGCGCTCAGCGCAGATCGTCGGAGAAAAAGATGCATTCTCGATATTACAGCCCGTGTATACGCGCCAATCCTCAGTCAGCAGTGCCGCACCGACATGGCAGCCCGAATACGGCGCATAGGCAGATTTCATCGCGTTTATTGCTGTTAAGGCAATTTCCTTTACATCCATAACGTCACCTCTGTTGTTTTATTTCCTGCCAGAAGCTCTCGCCGTCGCAAGCAAACGGCACGCCGAGCAATTCCGCAATCGTCGCGCCGATATCCGCGAAGGTGGTGCGCGTACCCAAGTTCACCGCGCGCACGCTGTCACCGCAGACAAGCAACGGTACATATTCACGGCTGTGGTCGGTGCTGTCATCTCCCGGATCACAACCGTGATCGGCGGTAATAAACAACACGTCATCCTCGCCCATCGCATTGAGAAAGGACGGTAGCCAACGGTCAAACGCCGCAAATGCCGCGGCGTATCCGTCCACATCCTGCCGATGACCGTACAGCATATCAAAATCAACCAAATTAACAAAGCACAAGCCTCGGAAATCGTCTGAAAGGGCTTTCAGTGCCGCATCCATCCCCTCAGCATTGGAATGGGTCAGCACCGAGCGGGTCACGCCACGCCCCGCGAAGATATCGGCGATCTTGCCGACAGTATATACCGTCTGACCCGCCGCCGCAACGGCATCAAGCAAAGTTTCGTGCGGAGCTTCAACGGAGAAATCCCGCCGATTGGCGGTGCGGGTAAAATGCGGTGATGTGCCGATAAACGGACGGGCGATCACCCGACCGACCGCGTGCTCCCCGCACAGGATCTTCCGTGCGATGCGGCAATACTCATATAACTGCTCAGGAGGCACGATGTCTTCGTGCGCCGCGATCTGGAACACGCTGTCTGCCGAGGTGTAGACAATGAGATCGCCGCTATCGAGGTGCTGTTGCCCGTAGTCCTTGATGACCTCGGTGCCGGAATACGGCTTGTTGCACAGCACACCGCGCCCCGTCGCCGCTTTGAAGGCATCGAACACCTGGGGCGGAAAGCCCTCCGGATAGGTCGGCAGGGCGCGCGGCGACACCACCCCCGCGATCTCCCAGTGACCGATAG
>JAZOCG010000035.1:0-3527 GCA_045596345.1 Acutalibacteraceae bacterium | reverse complement strand
TCTTATTATAAACATATTTGTATGAAAAAATAACGAACAGACTGTGAACAAATTCATATTTTGCAAAAAAGCGGGGTGCTCTGAATGAGCACCCCGCGTGGGTTGGTTAGATTACCCGCGCTTTTTTGCAAGCAGTTGCTGAATTTTGTCATGCGAGTCGATGAGGTTGCTGATGGACACGTTCTGGTTGAGCGCGGCGATGTAGTAGGCAATATACTTGGAACAGTCAACCTCGTGGAACCAGTCGCGGCTGAGCAATTCGGGGGAGCGGTATGTGAGATTGGTGCCGAACACGCCGTCGACGATGCCGTCGGCGACCGCCTTGTCGAACTTGTCCAGACCGGCGGTGAAGATCGCGTAGGTGGCATAGGTGAAGATGCGACCCGCCTTGCGCTTTTTGAGCTCATAGGCGATGTCCAGCATCGACTCACCCGAGGCGATGATGTCGTCCGCGATGAAGATATCCTTGCCCTCGACGGAGGTGCCGAGGTATTCGTGCGCGACGATGGGGTTGCGACCGTTGACAACGCGGGAGTAGTCGCGACGCTTATAGAACATACCCATCTCGACGCCCATATTGACCGCATAGTACATATTGCGGTTGAGCGCGCCCTCGTCGGGGCTGACGACCATCAGGTTGTCGCGGTTGGGGTTAAAATCGGGGATGGAGCGGAACATCGTCTTGAGCACCTGGTAGGAGGGCATCAGGTTATCGGAGCCCATCAGCGGCACGGCGGTGCATACGCGGGGTTCGTGCGCGTCGAAGGTGACGATGTTGTCAACGCCCATCGCGTGCAGTTCCTGCAGTGCGACGGCGCAGTCAAGGCTCTCGCGGTAGTTGCGGCGATGCTGACGACCGCCGTAGAGGTTGGGCATAATAACGTTGATGCGCTTCGCCTTACCGCCGGTCGCCTGGATGATGCGCTTGAGATCCTGATAGTGATCGTCGGGCGACATCGCGTTCTCGAAGCCGTACATCTTATATTTGCAGTTGTAGTTACCCACGTCGACGAGGATATACAGGTCATCGCCGCGGATGGAGGATTTGATCAGACCCTTACCGTCGCCGGAGGAGAAACGGGGACAGTCAACATCCACGTGGAAGGATTCGTCGTCGCGTCCGCACTTGTGCGCCCAGTTGAGCAGATGCCCCTCGATCTTGGCACCCAATTCCTGCGCGCCGTTCATCGCGATGATGCGTAAGGGTGCGTTGTGCCCGTCCTGAGCGAAGACATTTTCACTGCTGATCTTTTCCATAATTCCTACCCCTCTCCGACCACCCGCCCGCGGCGGACGATCGCATCTTTTTAATACTCTCTTATTGTACCATATCTTTTTCAATATTTCCACTATGAGTTTGCCGTTGAGCGACAAATTTTTACATAAATTTATGGGGAGTTACTGGAAAGGTTGCACAACTGACGTGAAAAAATGTGTTTCTTCTTGCAGACGGGGCAGGCTTATGGTAAAATAAATGCATTACGAAAGAAAAGGAGGCGAGTGCCGATGACATTACACGAGATCGAAGAGCAAGCCCCCGAGCGGGTGCTGCTCGTGTCGGTGGATACCGGCGAGTTTGATGCCGAGGTGTCGCTCGCGGAATTGGCGGAGCTGACCGCGACCGCGGGTGCCGAGGTCGTCGGCACCGCCACGCAGAAAAAGGAAGCCCCCGACAAGGCGACCTGCCTTGGTAGCGGGCGTGCGGAGGAGTTGGCGGTGCAGTGCGCCGCTGAGGACATTGATCTGGTGATTATGGATCGCGAGCTGTCTCCGACCCAGTTGCGTAACCTCGAAGAGATCTTTCCCTGTCGCGTCATTGACCGCACCGCGCTGATCCTCGACATCTTCGCCGGGCGTGCGCGCTCCGCGGAGGGACGTCTGCAGGTGGAGCTTGCACAGCTGCAATACCGCTTGCCTCGCCTTGCAGGGCAGGGCACGTCGCTGTCGCGTCTGGGCGGCGGCATCGGTACGCGCGGTCCCGGTGAGACCCAGCTTGAGAGCGACCGCCGTCATATCCGCCGCCGCATCGGTGCGATCCGCGAACAACTGGCAAAGGTGGAAGGTCAGCGCAAGCTGCGCCGCCAGCGTCGCCGCAAAGACGGCATTCCGACGGTTGCTATCGTCGGCTACACCAACGCGGGGAAATCCACCCTGCTTAACCGTCTGACCGATGCGGGTGTGCTCGCGGAGAATAAACTGTTTGCCACCCTCGACCCGACGGCGCGTGCGTTGCGCTTGCCCGACGGGCGGGAAATTATGCTCGTGGATACCGTCGGCTTTGTTCGTCGCCTGCCGCACCAACTGGTGCAGGCGTGCCACTCCACGCTGGAGGAGGCGGTGGAGGCGGATGTGATCCTCAACATTTGCGACGCTTCCAGCCCGCACGCCGCGGAGCATCTGCAGGTGACGGGCGATCTGCTTGCCGAACTCGGTTGCGGTGACACCCCTGTGTTGCAGGTGATGAACAAATGCGATCTTGTTCCCGAGCTTGCCGATGTGACCGATCGGCGGTGTTTATATATCAGTGCCGCAACGGGGATGGGCATCCCCGAACTGCTGCAGGCGGTGGCGATGGCGTTGCCCCCCGACCGACGCAAGGTAAAATTGCTCCTGCCCTTTTCAAAGGGTGCGCTTGCCGAGCAGTGCCGTCGCGAGGGAAGCGTCGAATTTGAGGAATACGTCCCCGAAGGGTTGTCGATGACCGTCACCCTCGGTGCGCGCCTGTTGGCGGAAACCGCCGACTACGTCGTAGAGTAAAAAACAGCCGCTGTACTCATCCGAGCACAGCGGCTGTTGCTGTCTTTATTCGTGGGCGCAGGCACTGATATAATAGGTATCGTTGTCGATACGGGTGAAGGTGTAGGTCTGGAAATACGATGCCATATCCGCGGTGGGTGGCACCTCGTTGCCGTGGTCATCGATGGCGATGTCGTTATTGGCGACAAAGCCGACGCGTACCGTATAGGTGCGGCTCTTGCGCTTAACCGATTCGATAATGGGGCGATTACCCGTCATCAATTCGTTGAACGGCACGTAATAGCAGTTATCCGCTTGGCTGTAGGTCAGCGCATTTTCCTCCACCGAGCGGTGGGTGAGCGGTGCATCGGGACCGAACAGCGTGCGGTAAGAGGCTTCGATCTCCTCGACAGGGATGGCGATGCGTCCTTGATCATCAACCGCGTAGTTACACACGACCTCGGCACTGCTGTTCTTCTGTTGCTCCTGCATCATACGGATCTGTTCCGCGAGCGACACGCGATAGGCGGCGGCATCAAGGAAAGCATCCTGCTCGGTTTCGGCGATATTCTCAAACGGCTCGGGCGTGTAGGCAAGCACCGGTTCGAGGAAATAATAAAACTCTTCCTTGATCTCGGTGGTGTCGGCCGCCTGCCGCACCCACCAGACGCCGCCCGCGATGATCGCAATGACGCCGACAATGCTCAAAAAGCTGATCAGCCCGCCGATCAGCGCGGCATAATGATTTCTGCCGCGACGATATCCGCGCTCGTTAACGCGCGTAGACGCGG
>JAZOCG010000034.1:0-4641 GCA_045596345.1 Acutalibacteraceae bacterium | reverse complement strand
ACTCTCTCCCTCAGACACTTCGCGACAGCTCCCTCGTCAGAGGGAGCCATATAAGTCTCTGCAAACTATCGGAAACATTATAGGGGGCGACGTCCTCGACGCCCCGAAGGAGAGCGTATCACTCCGATACGCTGTTTTTGTACGCGGTGGGGCAAAAGCCGGTGATGGTTTTAAAGCTTCGGGAAAAGCTGTGTATACAAGAAAACCCCAGCTTTTCCGCAATCTCGCTGATGCTGTATACGTCCTCGCGCAACAGCTTTTTTGCTTCGGCAATTTTCAGTTCGCCGAAGTATTTCATCGGGCTTGTTCCGAGGGCGTTTTTGAACAGCAGGCTAAGCTGGGATTTGCGCAAATAAAACGCATTGCATAGGTCGTTGAGGTCGATGCTTTCGTAGATATGCGCTTGGAGATAGGCGGTGATACGCTCAGCTTGATTATCCGCGGTGGGCTGTCGTTTGGTATCGGCGTGTGGGTGATTGTCGGAATGGCTGCGAATGAGCTTAATGAGAAATTCCGAAAAATGAAACTCCATCAACTGCGACGCCCCAAACGTTTCCTCAGAAAAATCCAGCGGTGCGCGGTCAGAGAAACGGTTGGGGATATGACCGAGCGCGTTTTTGACTTCATTGATAAACAACGACAGCAGGGTCTTGGCGGTCTTATCCAGCGTAAACACCTTGTGTTGCTTAAAAAACGCCATACAAGGACTGTCGCAGGAAAAGGAAACGACCAGCAGGTTGTTGGAATGCTCTTTGTTGGAGATGTGGGCGTGGGTCTCGCCGGGCGCACGGAAAATCACCTGCTCCTGTTCGAGAGGAATGCTGTCTTTACCGGTTATGGCAAGAATATTGCCCATATCCACATACACCATCTCCCAATAGTCGTGCGCTTCGACGGGATGGGCGTGGTTCTTGTTGAATTCAAAATAATATATGTTGTGAAATCCGTCGAGAGACAACACTTTATCGGGTTTAGTTAACGGTTGCATACGCTCACCTCGGAATAATTGTTAAAATCTGCAAAATTTCGGTTAAATACAACGCTTTTCTGCCATTGTATAATAGTTTATGAAAAAAGTCAATGAAATCAGCGGAAGATTCGTTAAAGAATGAACCGTAACCAATGACAAAGGACCTTACAAAGCTTTTTAACAAGCTTTGAAAAAATACAGAAAAGGTGGAGTGTACGATGGATTTTTTGAGCACGGTAAAGGGCAGTCTGTTGGAGGGTTTCTACCCGAGCGGCTGGGACTTCAAGCGCATCGACGAGTGCTGTGACAAGGGCTTGCAGAGAGAGGATTTCTGGCATCCCGCATTCACGCCTGTCGAGTGTACGTCTTTGAGCGATTTTGACACCTATATGGGTCACGAGATCGCGCTCCAAATCAAGAACGCGGCGGACAAGGGCGAGAAGCTCGCGATGATTCTGCCGGTCGGCCCGATGGGTATGTACAAATGGGCGGTGTACTTCCTCAATGAGTGGAAGGTTTCCTGCAAGCACGTGTACACTTTTAATATGGACGAGTGGGCGGATGCCGATGGCAACACTCTGCCGGCGGATAACCCTGCTTCCTTCGAGTACAGCATGAAGCAGGCGTTCTTTGACAAGCTGGGCGAGAACACCGTTCCCGAGTCGCAGAGAAACTTTGCTACCAAAGAGAACCTGCCGACCTATCCCGAGAAGATCGCCAAGTTGAAAGCGGAGGGCGCCAAGCTGGTGCTGGTGTTCGGTATCGGCAGAATGTGCCACATCGCGTTCTGGGAGCCGCAGATCGGCGAGGAATTCGCTACGGACGAGGAGTGGAAGAAGCAGCCCTATCGCATCGGCGTCAAGCTGCATCCGCTCACCATCGAGCAGAACGCATTGACCAGCTTCAAGAGCCGCACGACCTTGGTGCCTTGCCGCGCGAACACCGTCGGCCCCGGCTTGTTCTTGCAGGCGGACTACATCATCGGCGGTGCGGACGGCGCATTGGGCAGAGGTATGCAGTGGCAGGGTATGAGCCTGCTCACCACCCTGCACTACGGTCCGTCCAGACATATCACCTCGACCTACATTCCCACCCTGCCGGGTAAACTGTTCTATCTCAAAGAGCTGTCGGAAAATCTGGTCGCGGAGTGCAACTAAACCATACAATAACGAAATCCCCCATCCGTCGGATGGGGGATTTCTTGTTGGCTTGTGGTTTACTTCGTGCCGAACAGGCGGTCGCCGGCATCGCCGAGACCGGGGAGAATATAGCCGTTCTCGTTGAGGCAGCGGTCGAGCGTGGACACAAAGATGTGTACGTCGGGGTGTGCCTCGGCCAAACGACTGACACCCTCGGGTGCGCCGATGACGGCCATAAATTTGATGTTCTTACAGCCGCGCTTTTTCAGCAGCGCGATGGCGTCGCAAGCACTGCCACCCGTGGCGAGCATCGGGTCAACGACCATCACGAGCTTGTCCTCGATGCCGTCGGGCAGCTTGCAGTAGTACTCACACGGTTCGAGGGTCTCCTCGTTGCGATACATACCGATGTGACCGACTCTGGCGGACGGGAACAGCACGTGTACGCCGTTGACCATACCCAGACCGGCACGCAGAATCGGCACAATGGCGATGGCGTTGTCCTTGACAACGCGTTGCGTGCAGGTTTCCAGCGGCGTTTTAACCTCGCGTTCGATGGTCGGCACACCCTCGCGCAGACATTCAAAGGTCATCAGCGTGGTAATCTCCTCGATCAACTCGCGGAATTCCTTCATACTGGTCTTTTCGTCGCGTAGGATGGCGATCTTGTGCTGAATGAGCGGATGGTCAAAAATGGTAACGTTATCGTAGTGTTTCATTATTCCTCTTCCTTCGGGTTAACACCCAGTTTACTGTTTTCAACTTTGGTCAGAATGGCGTTGGTGACGATACCGATGATGAGCGCCGTCGCGATTGGGGTAATTTGGATGATTGCGGCAACAGCACCGTTGTCCGCAAACGCGTAGGGAATCTGGATGGTCAGACCGCCGATACCCGAGATGAGGATCGAGGCAACCACGAATAGGTTCTTATTATCGCCGAGGTCGATGCCCTTAAACATTTTGAGACCCGACACGGCGATAAAGCCGTACAGTGTCAGACACACGCCGCCCATCACGCAGGAGGGGATGGTCTGCAAAATCACCATAACGGGCTTGATGAACGACAGGATGATGCACATAAAGGCGGTGGTGGTGATGGTCGCAACCGACGCGTTACGGGTAATCGCCACACAACCGACCGACTCACCGTAGGTGGTGTTGGGGCAGATGCCGAACACGGTACCGGCTATGGAGCCGACGCCGTCACCCAGCAGGGTGCGCTTCAAACCGGGCTCCTTGATGAGGTCGCGGTCGATAATGGAGGACAGGTTCTTGTGGTCGGCGATATGCTCGGCAAACACGACCAGCGCCACCGGCAGGAACGCGATGATAACTTCAACAATGCCGCCTGCATTGAGCAAGGTAGCTTGTGTGCCTTCTTTAAGGAAACCGGATTCAATCAACACGGGAATGGCATTGTGAATATCGGTAGAAAGTTCGCCGCTTGCCAATTCCTTGATGCCTTCAAGCAGAGCGATGCGCGGATAGTCGAAGATGGCGGTGATACCCTTGAAGGCACCGTCGCTATTGACAAAGTTTTTGATGACGGGTTCAAAATCAATGATCATCAGATACTCGTTGCCTGTCGCCTGACCGATCAAAGTGAAGATGGTGGCAGTTGCATAGCCGGCGGCAATACCGATGATAAAGGGGATAAGGCGAGGCATCATATAGCGCTTCTGTGTCGAGCAGATAACGATGACAAGGAACGCTACCAGACCGCATAACAGCGCGACAAGGTTGTAACCGCCGTAGATTACCGAAGCATTCGCCTTAACGATGTCACCCATTGCATTACCTGCGAGGGACAGACCGATCAGTGCCACGGTGGGGCCAATGATAACGGGGGGCAGGAGCTTATTTAACCAGCCGGTGCCGACAAAGTGAATAAGGATGGCGATGACTACGTAGACAAGACCGGCAACGATCGAGCCGAGAAGAATGCCGCAATAACCGTAGGCGACTGCGACTCCAAGCGAGCCAAGGAACGCAAAAGAACTACCGAGGAACACGGGGCTCTTAAACTTGGTAAAGAGCTGATAGATGAGAGTGCCGATACCGGCGCCGAGAATAGCAGCAGGCGTTTGCAGGGGGAGCCCGATGATTTGGGGCACAAGAATGGTCGCCGCGAGAATTGCCAACATCTGCTGTAATGCGAAGATGAGCATTTGACCGAATTTGGGCTTGTCGTGGATGTCGTAGACTAGTTTCTTTTCCATAGATTTACCCTCCTAACGTACTAATAAGGTGTTAATACCTCATTAAAGTTCATTTTACCACAATCGAAACCATATTTCAAACAATTCTTGCAATTTTCGCCAAAAAGTTTTTGCTTTTTACTGAAAAATTGGGAAAATTAACAAATATGACCAATCGTTGCCAAGTCTTTATTTTGACGCACCATATAGATGCCTCTGAAAAGTACGGTTTTCTCTTGACAAACCGCCTGCTGATTGGTATAATCACGGTGTTGCGTTTTACACGCGCATTTCATTCGCTGGTTTAGCTCAGTTGTGTAGAGTTGCTCTAC
>JAZOCG010000033.1:0-4540 GCA_045596345.1 Acutalibacteraceae bacterium | reverse complement strand
TTTGAATCCCACCGTGAGGAGAAAAAGGCGCGTAAAGGTGTGCCGACACCGCGACAGGGCGGAGGGCTCACTTCGCGCATGGAACGCTCTGCGAACACCGACCTTGATCTGCGCGGGCAGACGGTGGAGGAGGCTCTGCTGGAGGTTGACCGTTTTCTCGATAACGCGGTACTGTGCGGTCTTGACCGTGTAACGATTATTCACGGCAAGGGCACGGGTGCTCTGCGTGCCGCAGTACACAGCCATCTTAAAGGGCATCGGCAGGTGAAAGGCTTCCGCCTCGGCGTATACGGCGAGGGAGAAACAGGTGTTACCGTGGTCGAACTGAAATGAACAATATGTTCTTTAAACGCTGAACGGCAGAAGTCGTTCAGCGTTTTTTTGTTCTATTCGGGTGGACAACACCATATACATTGGACAAGAGGTGAGGACAGGCGTGACACGGTGGGATAATTTGCGACCTTTTTTGCCGAATGATTGGTTGAAGTCACTGGATACACTGCCAAACTATGAGCAGGAGGGCATTCAAGAAATACGTTTGCGTTTGGGAGAGCCGGTGACGCTGTCATTCGCTGCGGAGGATCGTATCCTTTGTACGACAAGCACCTCGACTTTACATAAGCCGGACGCACTGGTCTGTCGACCGGATCAGCTGGAGACCTGCTTTTTGCGGTTTTGTGAAGGCTCGGTATACGCACACGAGCAGGAATTACGGCAAGGCTATATTGCTGTGCGCGGCGGTATCCGTGTCGGTGTCGCCGGTACGGCGGTACTCGAGAGTGAGCGAGTGCGCTCGGTGCGGGAGGTGTCGTCACTCTGCATCCGTCTGCCGCGACGGCATACGGGCTGCGCGGCGACGCTGATACCACTCATTCACACGGTGGAGGGGTTGCGCTCGACCTTGCTTGTCGGCGAGCCGTCGAGCGGCAAGACAAGCCTGCTGCGCGATATTGCCGTCACGCTCGCCGCTCGTCGTGTACGGGTGGCGGTGGTGGACGAGCGGGGTGAGATCGGCGGACTTGACGGGCTTCGCGGTTGTGATGTGTTACGCGGTTATCCGAAAGCGGTTGGTATTATGCAGGCGGTGCGGTGCTTGGCACCGCAGGCGGTGGTGTTCGATGAACTCGGCGAAGAGGCGGAGATCGCCGCGGTATCCGCTTGCGCTCACGCGGGTGTGGCGGTGATGGCATCGCTTCACGGTCGCTCGCCAATCCATCTTTCCAAAAAAGCCGCCGTGCGCGATCTTGTTGACTGTGCGGTGTTCGATCAATGGGTGTTTTTGCAGGGGCGATATGCCCCCGGTCGGTGGCGGGCGTGTGTCTATCCGGAGGTGACGGACGGTGAAATATATTGGCGTTCTGTTGATCGTGGCGGCGGGGATCGGCTTTGGACTGACGTATACCCGCCGCCTGCGTTCGCGGGTGGACTATCTATGCCGCGTTGAACGGTTGTTAGAGACGGTATGTGATCGCTTGCTTTATTCCGCACAGCCGTTGACGAGTTTGTGGCAGTCGCTGGCGGTCGATGCGGTGTTTTCCGCATACCCGCTTGTGCAGAATACGGCGAGCGAAATAGGTAAAGGGGAAGACTTTTACACCTCGTTTTCCCGCGCGGTTGAGAGAGATAAGGTTGCGGGATGGCTGACCCCCGTAGAAGCGGCACTTTTGACTGAACTCAGCGGTTCGCCCGGGCGCAGTAGCCTTGCACAGCAGGTGGAGCTTATCCGACACTGCGCCGAGCGAGTAGGAAAAGAGCGGCAGATCGCGCAACAGAATGCGCGTGAACGCGGGCGGATATATCCGATGTTGGGGTTGGCGGGCGGCGTGTGTTTGGCACTGCTATTGATGTGATAACGAGAGGAAGCCGATGTATGGATGTGGATATGATTTTTAAGATCGCGGCGATCGGCATCATTGTCGCGGTTCTTAATCAGCTGCTGGTGCGCTCGGGACGGGAGGAGCAGGCGATGCTGATGACACTGGCGGGACTGATCGTGGTGCTGTCGATGGTGGTTACGCAGATCAGTGAACTGTTTGCCACCATCAAAAACCTGTTTGGGCTATGACGGCGGGTGAGGTGCTGATCGCGGTGGTGGGGGTACTGTTGTGCGCGGCGATGCTGGCGGTGGTGTTGCGTACACAACGCCCCGAGCTTGCGATGTGTTTGGGACTTGCCGCCGCTGTGGCGGTGGCGATGTTGCTGGTACGGCAGATCGCACCGCTCATTTCTACGATGCGCCGCTTGCTCTCCATAACGTCATTGCCGACGGACGGCTTTGGCGTGGTGCTGAAATCGGCGGGCGTGTGCCTGCTCACACAGATCACGGCGGACACCTGCCGTGACGCGGGAGAAACCGCCCTCGCGTCCAAAGCGGAACTTGCGGGAAGGGTACTGATGCTGATGCTCGCCGTGCCGTTGTTTGAGGAGTTGTTGACACTGGTGACGACGCTTATCGGAGGGCAGGTGGCAGGCGGATGATACGGCGAATATGCGTGTTAACAGCGGCGATGCTGTTGTGTTTCTCTTTCTCGGTCGGCGCGCAGACGACACAGCTGTACGAGGAACAACTTGCGGCGAGCGGCGCGCCTCAACTCATTGAGCGATTACCCGCGTCCGCACGGGAACTGCTCGAATCATTGGAACTTGACGGCTTTGCACAGAGCGACTTTACGCAGCTGGAGTTTTCATCCGCGTTTCAAACGATGCTTTCGTTGTTTAAAGATAATACCGGAGCTCCGTTGCGGGCGTTTGTGTCGTTGCTGGGAGTGGTATTGTTATCCGCGATGTTCGGCGGTTTGCAAGGGCTGTCCGATCGCACGCCGTTAAGACAGACCTATCAGACGGTATCGGTACTCGCCGCCGCAGGGCTTCTTCTTACCTCGGTGGGGTCGCTCGTGAGGACGGTGCAGGCGGCGGTAGACAGCGTGAACGTGTTTATGCTCAGTTTTGTTCCCGTCTACGGTGTCATCGTGGCGAGCGGCGGCTCGCCGACGGCGGCGATATCCTATCAGACGACCTTGCTTGCGGCGGCGGAACTGTTCACGCAAGGGGTGCGGGTCGCCGTGTTGCCGATATTGCTGGTATCCCTAGCTCTCGGTTGTATCGGGACGGTAGCGGATGGATTTTGCCTTTCCTCTTTCAGCGCGACGTTTTATAAGATCGTTCTGTGGGGGCTCGGTTTGTTTTCCACGGTGTTTTCGGGTGTGTTATCGATACAGCAGATGGTGGCGGCGGCAGGGGACTCGGTGAGCAGTCGTGCGCTGAAATTCTCCCTTGCAAGCTTTGTTCCTGTGGTGGGTGGGGTGCTCAGCGAGGCATATTCCACCGTAATGGGATGTGCGGGGTTGTTGCGCTCGACGGTGGGTGTCTTTGGTGTGGTTGCCACGGCGGTGATCATTCTGCCGCCGATGGTATCCTGTATCGGTTGGAGTGTTTGCCTCAGCCTCGGCGGCAATGCTTCGGCACTGTTCAAACTGGATGCGCTCGAAAAACTATGCCGCTGTATCGGCGGTGCGGTACGAGTGCTGATCGCGGTGCTGGCGGTGTTGGGGCTGATCATGATCGTGTCCACGTCGGTGGTCGCGTTTGCGGGGAGGCGGTAGCGTGGATGGCTTGCGTGGTTGGGCACTCGCGGTGTGTGCCGTGGCGGTGTTGTGTACGTTGCTTCATCGGTTATTCCCTGAAACGTCACTCGGTCAGCAGGGGCGAATGCTGTTGCCGTGCCTGTTTTTGCTCGCGGTGTTCGCACCGTTGCCGGGGGTGGAGATTTCCATTCCCGAAACACAGGCACAGACCACCGTCGACACGCAGGCACTGCACGCGCGCATACAGCAGCAGACGGCGGCGACGGTGAACAAGAGGTTGCTGTCGATGGCTAATCAAGCGTTGGCATCGTATGGTGTGCAAGCAAAAAAAGTGGTTGCTGATATTAATATTACCGAGGACGGGCGCATACATATGGGACAGATCACTGTATACATCGATAAGGAAACGCTCAGTATGGCGGCGGCGGTGCGGCAGGTGGTCGAACACCGTCTGGGCACGTCGGTGATGCTTGCCGAATGGGAGGAAAATAGCGGATGACAGAACAATTAAAGGCATCTTTTCGACGGCTGTTTTCGCAGAATAAAGATCAGAAAATCCGCTTATTGGTAATCGTTGGATTGATCGGCATTGCGCTCATTGCGTTGTCGGAATGGCTCCCGCACCGCGAGTCGCAGGGGGATGAGGCTGCGTCGGCGGGACGCACGGTGTCGGTCACGCAGGTGGAGAGCGCACTGGAAGAGCGCATCACCGCACTCATCCGACAGGTAGACGGTGTGGGCGATTGCCGTGTGATGGTGACCTTGGAGAGCGGCAGTCGGTTCGTGTACGCTGCCGATCAGACTTATAGCGGGACGGCGGACGATCATAGCAGCAGTGAGAAAACGCTCATTGTCGAGACGGATAGCGGTCCCGTGGGACTGCTTGTTACCGAAATTCAGCCGTCGGTCAAAGGCGTCGCGATCGTGTGCGACGGCGGCGGGGATCCGATCGTGTG
>JAZOCG010000032.1:0-11937 GCA_045596345.1 Acutalibacteraceae bacterium | reverse complement strand
ACACCCACGCCGACAAACACCGTCAGCACGGCACAACAAACCGCAACCGTCGCTCGAATCGCATTCTGTCGCCGTTGACGGCTAATACGGCTTTCATCGTCGATTCGACGCAATGCATCTTGCGCCATTTGCTCATAGGTTTTCATAGACAAAGCCCTCCTTTTCCAATTCGGCTTTCAGTGATCGCCGCGCACGATATACCAACGTTTCAATGCTATGCACGCTCTTTCGCATAATTTTGGCTATCTGTTGATAAGAAAAGCCTTCAAAATACACCAGCCACAACGCTTGGCGGTATTCCGATTTGAGCCGATCCATCGCCCGATGCACCGTCACGTCGCGTTCTCGGCGGAAATACGTCCGTTCCAGACTTTCTTGTTCGTCCGCCATATCCGCGCAACCATCCAACGACACCGTGCGTGCTCGGGCGGTTTTACGCAGATGATCGATCGCTAAATGACGGGCGATGGTATAAAGCCACGTCTTAAAATGACTGCCGCCTTTATTTTTCGGCTTTTTTGTGCCGAGTTTCACAAACACGTCTTCGGTCAACTCCTCAGCAAGCGAAAGGTTGTGCACAAACCCGTTAATGTATACCATCAAACCGTCGCGATAAGTCCGCACGATCTCCACAAACCCTTGTTCGTCACCATCCAAATACTGTGCGTACCATTGTGTGCCCTTGTCCACGGCGATCACCTCCTTTTTGGGGTTTTCGAGGTCCCTCACTTATTACACGATATAGACCTTAAAACCTCACAGTAAAACAAGGCGGCAGGAACATCCTGTCGCCTTGTTATTGAATCCTTATTACAGTTGCGCTTTTTCACGCATTTCGCGGGCGGCATCGAGGGTGGTATCGGTGACCTCGCCGCCGATGATGCGGGCGAGCTCCTCGCACCGTTTCGGTTCATCCAGATCCGTCACCTGCGTGAAGGTGCGCCCGTCGGCGACCGACTTGCTCACCAGCAGATGCGCGTGCCCGTGCGCCGCGATCTGCGCGAGATGCGTCACGCACAACACCTGCCGACAACCCGCGATCTTGCGAAGCAGCACCCCGACCTTAGTCGCGGCGCGCCCCGAAATACCGCTGTCCACCTCGTCGAACACCAGCGTTTCGATGTCGTCGACCTCGGCAAGCACGCTCTTAAGCGCGAGCATAATGCGGGACAGTTCACCACCCGACGCAGTGCGCGCAATGGATTTGGCGGGCTCGCCGGGGTTGGATGCGATGAGAAATTCCACCTTATCCCCGCCGAGTGCGGTCAACGCGGTCGGCTGTATGGACACCTCCAGCCGCACGTGCGGCATATCGAGGAAAGAAAGCTGGTTGCACACGTCTTTTTCAAACGTTACCGCCGCCTGCCGTCGCGCGGCAGTCAGCCGCTCGGATGCGGCGATGGTCGCGTCCCGCGCAATTGCCGACTGCGCCTGCAGATCCGCTAAGTATTCATCCGAGGATTCGATGGCATCGAGTTGCGCCTGCAGATCGTCGCGCAGAGCGAGCACTCCCGCCTCGTCGGTAGCATATTTCTTGGTCAACTGCCCAATGAGCGCAAGCCGATCCTCCATCTGCGCAAGTTCCTGTTCATCAAAGCAGAGTTTCGCCTTCGCCTCCACGGCTTCTTCCGCACACGCCTGCACGTCATACAACGCACTCTGCAGGCGCGAAGAGAGCTCGTCGAGCTCCGCCGACACGCGACCCGCAACCTTCAGCGCGTTCACCGCGTCGGTGAGCTGGGCGAGCGCGCCGAGCGTGTCGTCCTCGCCGTCCAGTGCGGTGTGCACAATCGAAAGTTCCTGCGCAAGTTTTCTCGCGTGACGGGCGATCTCACGTTTTCCCGTCAATTCCGCCTCTTCGCCGACACGCAAATTGGCGGCGTCGATGCGCGCGATCTGTTCGGTCAGCATCGCTTGACGATATTCCTTCTCTGTTTCGTCCATCGTCGCCGCCTTGATGGCGCGCTGGATGCGGCAGTAGGTGCGATATTCGGTTTCATACGCCTCGCGCACGGACTGCAGTCCGCCGAGGCGGTCAAGATACGCTACGTGGCGATCCGCCTGCAGAAGTGCCTGATTTTCATGCTGACCGTGGATATTAACGAGCATCCGCCCGATCTCACGAAGCACCGACACTGTCGCAGGGCGTCCGTTTATACGACAATTGCCTTTACCGTCGGCGGTGATACTGCGCTGAATGAGCAATGTGCCGTCTTCTTCGAGAGCGAAGCCCTGCTCGTCGAGTGCCGCCGCGACCGCGGGCGCAACGTCCCCAAATACGGCGGATATATACGCGCGCTCAGCTCCGTGGCGCACCACGTCACGGGTGATGCGCTCACCGAGCACCGCGTTGATGGCATCAATGACGATGGATTTACCCGCGCCGGTCTCGCCCGTCAACACGGTAAGCCCCGCGCCGAAGGTAATATCCGCCCGCTCGATGACCGCCACGTTTTCGATGTGTAAGCTTTGCAGCATACGTCCTCTAACCTTTCCTTAATCCACTTTAAGCAGTCGCTTGAGCTCCAGCACCAGCTCTTCCGCCTGACGCTCACCTGTGGTAATACAGATGAAGGTGTCATCCCCCGCAAGCGTGCCGATGACCTGACTCCAATGCAAGGAATCCATCGCCGCACACGCTGCCTGCGCCATACCCGTCAGGCAATGCACGACCACAATATTCTGCGCATACTGCACATTCGTCACCGAGTCGGCGAAGATGGAATGGAATTTTGCCGAGATATGCTCGCCGCCGCCTTTGGCTACGGAATAGCGATAACCGCCTGCGGCAGGCGATTTGATGAGTTTAAGTTCCTTGATGTCACGCGAAACGGTCGCCTGTGTCACATCATACCCCGCCTCGCGCAGAAGATTCTGCAGTTCCTCCTGCGTTTCCACCGAGCGGGTATTGATGATCTCTAAAATTTTGGCGTGTCGTCTGGTTTTCATAACATCCTCCTATCCGTCAGCTTGCGGCTGAACGCATCGTAAAAAGTCGTAGGCTTTAAGCGAATAAGACAGGCGGCTTCGTCCGCTTGTCGGATGATCACGCGGTCCGCGGTGGTGAAGGCGATGTTCTCCTCGCCGTCCACGGTGATGAAAGCTTCTCCGCCGTCCGCCGCCGATGCCGTCACGGTGAGCACGCTGTCCGATGGCAGGATGCGGGTGCGGGAATCCAGCGTATGTGGACACACAGGCGTGAGCAACATACACGCCACCGACGGATCCACCACAGGACCGCCCGCTGACAGCGAATATGCCGTCGAGCCGGTCGGGGTGGCAACGATTGCACCGTCGCCGCTGCAGGATAAGATCTCCTGCCCGTTACCCGCGATGTGCAGATCCACCAGCCGCGACAGTGCGCCGCGCGAAATGACCGCCTCGTTCATCGCCAAGAAAGTATGTTCCCCGTCCTCTTTCTGCACCGTCACGCGCAGCAGAGCACGGTGTTCCTCGCAATACGACCCGTCTAGCAGACCGTCCAGTGCGGCAAGTTCGTCCTGTTCCAGACCCGCCAAAAATCCGAGATGCCCGCCATTGATACCGAGCACCGGACAACCGACCGTCGCCGCCGCTTTGGCGACGTGCATGATCGTACCGTCGCCGCCGAGGGCGATCGCCGCCGCGCAATCACGTAGCTGTGCGGCAATCTCCGTCGAGGAAGGCAACCCGCCCTCACAAGAGATCGTAAACACCTCGGCACCCGCACATCTCAGCCGCTCGCACACTTGCACCGTTAGATCAGCCACCTGTGCGGATCGATTATTGGGTATCACTGCTATTCGCATACAATTCACCTCTGTTTATTAAGCGATGCGTGCGCCTCGTCCACCACCGCGGCAACATCCGTTGCCATTGGCGCAGAACCGCAGCGCAATACCGCCAGATATTCAACGTTTCCTTCGCCGCCCGTGATGGGCGAATAGGTTAAGTGTGTCAGCGGGAGATGCAAGCTGTCAAACAGCGCGAGCATCTGCTGTAACACACGGATATGCACACGGCGATCCTTGACCACGCCGTGCTTGCCGATGCCGCCGATACCCGCCTCAAACTGAGGCTTGATCAAACAGATCAGTGTCGCATCCTTTGTGAGATACGGTATCACCGACGGCAGAATATGCCCGAGCGATACAAACGACACGTCCACTGAGCAAAACGCAATACTGCCCGTTTGGACGGCTGAGCGAAGCACCTCGCTTCGCACGTCTGTCCCTTCCAACGATGTCACGCGGCTATCCGCACGCAAGCAGGGATGCAACTGATCGTGCCCCACATCCACAGCGAACACGTGCGCCGCACCGTTTTGGAGCATACAGTCGGTAAAACCGCCCGTTGACGCACCGACGTCCATACACGTCAGTCCCTTCGGCGAAATACCGCCGAGGGACAGGGCTTTTTCCAATTTATAACCGCCGCGCCCGACGTATTTCTGCGTCGGTGCGGTACAGGTGACCGTCATTGTTGGCGTGACGGCAAAGGACGCCTTGTTGATCGGGCGTCCGTCCACCGACACATAGTCGGCAAAAATCAGTTCTTTCGCCTTTTCACGTCCCGAGGCGTAGCCGTGTTGCACCAGCCACGCATCCAAACGGATACCGTTATTGTCCGTCATCAGTCGCCTCCTGCGAGCAAGCGGCAAGCTTGTCCAGCTGCTCACGTACAAACGCGCCGATTCCCTCGGCATCCAGACCAACCGTGTGCAGTCCCTGCTCGGTCGTACACGCACCGAGCAGCGTGTCGATGGCTTTGACGGCATAATGTCCTTTATAGCCCGCCTGCGACAGACGGTTGCCGACAGCCTCGCCGACGCCGCCCGTGCGGCTGACCTCTTCAAAGAACAGTACACAGTCGTATTCCGCCATCTTCGCGATCACATCCTCCTCGATGGGATGGATGCGGTTGAGTTTGAGCAGTGCGGGATAACAGCCGTTCTGCTGCATCCGACGGCGCGCCGCCAACGTTTCGCCGTATGTGCGTCCGTAGGTGACGAGCAACAGTTTTTTGCTCTTTCCCTCAGCGAGGGTATACGGCTGATACGACGGTTCGTAGTCGCTCAGTAACGGATGCTCGCCGCCCTTCGGGTAACGCACCGCCGCGATGCCGTCGGTATCGTATATCGCCTGCCGCAAATGCCGTTCAAGTTCACAGAAGGTGCTCGGCGCGAATATGGTCGTGTGCGGAATTGTCCTGAGCATCGCCACATCGTAAATGCCTTGATGCGTTTCGCCGTCCTCCGGCACGATACCGGCGCGGTCAATTGCCAGCACGATGTGGTTATTCATAATGGACGTATCGTTGACCAACTGGTCATAACTTCTCTGCAAGAAAGGCGAGTATACAGCGAACACGGGCAATAATCCACCCGCGCCCATGCCCGATGCGAAAGTTACCGCATGCCCCTCGGCAATACCCGTATCAAAAAAGCGGGTGGGATACTGCTTGGCAAACGGCTCAAGACAGGTGCCCTTGATCATCGCAGCGGTGATCGCCACGAGGCGGTCATCTTCTGCAGCCAGTCGGCACATCGTCTCACCAAAGGTTGAGGAGAAGGTCGGCGACGATGTCGCCACCGCACCCTCGCGGCTGTCGAAATGCGAAATGCCGTGGTAAGTGTCCGGGTTCTTCTCTGCAAAGGCATATCCCTTGCCCTTTACCGTTGCGACGTGCAATACTACGGGGCGGTCAACACTTTTCGCTGCGCGCAAAGCCTGCCTCAGATCACCGAGATCATGCCCGTCCACAGGTCCCATATAATGAAAACCCATATTCTCAAAAAACGAGGTCTGTGTGAACAGAGATCGTTTCATTTTCTTCTTCCAGTCGTGCACCAACCGATTGATCGGTTTACCGATGAGCGGGATGTGTATCAGCCAATAGGTAATGTGCTGTTTTAAACGCACGTACCGCACCTTGGAACGCAACTGCGTCAGATAGCGAGATACAAAGCCGACGTTCTGGCTAATGGACATCTTATTATCGTTAAGAATAACGATCAAACGGTCGTCACTGCGCCCCGCATTACTCAGCCCCTCATATGCCAATCCGCCCGTCATCGCGCCGTCGCCGATAATCGCGACGGTATAGCCGTCGTCACCTGTCAATGCTTTTGCTTTGGCAATACCGTTGGCGGCGGAGATGGACGTACTGCTGTGCCCGGTAATAAAGGAGTCGTGCTCGCTCTCCGACGGTTTCGGGAACCCCGATACGCCATCCTGCTTGCGCAGAGTACCGAAATTCGCATAACGGTCGGTGAGCAGTTTATGCGCGTAGCACTGGTGTCCCACGTCCCACACAAGTGCGTCGTGCGGGGTGGTAAACTCGCTGTGCAGAGCCACCGTCAGCTCCACCACACCCAGATTGGACGCGAGATGTCCGCCGTTGGCGGCAACGGTGTCGATCATCGTCTGTCGCAGCTGCTCACACAGCGCGCCCAGCTCGGATTTATTCAGTTGTTTGATGTCTGCAGGAGAATGGATCTGTGAAAGATCGACCATATCGTCACCTTCTACTCAGTGATTGCGTGTGAGCAGTGCCTGTGCCAATTGCCGCAGGGAGTCTGCTTCTTCTTCAAATATGTCAAGTGCTTCCAGTGCCGCGCTTGTCCTCTCGGCGGCCAAACGGCGCGCCTCATCCAGACCGAGCAGGGACACATACGTCACCTTCTCGTTATCCGCATCACTGCCGACAGGTTTACCAAGTTCATCCGCCGATGCCGTAACGTCTAAAATATCATCCACGATCTGAAAAGACAGACCGACGTTATACCCGAACAGGCGCGCCGCCTCTTCTTGTTTCTCGTCGGCACCCGCCAGACGCGCACCCATCACACAGGCGGCGGTCAACAGAGCCGCAGTCTTCCCCTCTTGCAACGCTTCCAGGGTGGACAGCTCGATCGCCTTCCCCTCGCTGGCAAGATCGATGACCTGACCGCCAACCATACCGTCAATGCCGCTCGCATCCGCGAGAGCCGAAGCCGCGCCCAACACCCGCTCGGCAGAAATGCCGACACGGTTTTCTGCGCGCAACATCGTTTCAAACGCCAAATTCAGCAGACCGTCGCCCGCGAGCAACGCCATCGTCTCGCCGTATACCGCGTGGGTGGACGGACGACCGCGGCGCAATAGGCTGTTATCCATACACGGCAGATCATCGTGTACCAGCGAATAGGAATGGATCATCTCGATCGCCATTGCAAACGGCATCGCCGCTGACGGATCGCCGCCGCACAGGCGGCAAAACTCCATCGTCAGCACGGGACGGATGCGCTTGCCGCCGTCGGCGCAGGCATACGCCATCGCCTCAGCGACGACAGTCTGTAACCCACCCGTTTTCGGCATATAGTCGGGTAACGCCCGTTCAAACGCATCGCAGTGCTGCTGTAAGCTCTCGGTATATAGTCTTGCCATAAGGACACCTCTTAATCCGATAGTTCTTCACCCATATCTTCGCCTTGGCGGTCGTTCATCTCTACGCCGCCGCCCTGCTCGAGGTCGGTGAGCTTGATGATCTTCTGCTCCGCTTCTTTGAGCAATTGATTGCAATACGCGGTCAGTTTTGTACCTTCTTCAAATAATTCGAGCGAGTCATCCAAGCTGCATTTACCACCCTCGAGGGCGGCAACGATCTCTTCGAGCCGTGTCATCGCCGTTTCAAACGTCCATTCGGTTGCCATTGTTATGCCTCCTCTATCGTGTTAATCGAGCAATTCAGCGTGCCGTCGGTCAGACGCAGACGCACGGTATCCCCTACCTTTGTACGGGTGACACTGTCAAGCACCTGCCCATCCGCGGCATAGCCGATCGCATAGCCGCGACCGAGCACCTTAAGCGGGCTGAGCGCATCCAATTTGGATGCAGTGGATGCCAGGCGGCGATCCGCCGCGCCCAGCGACTGCTTTGCCGCCGATGCGAAACGACGGGTCAGCATATCCAGTCGCATCGCCTGCTCCTCGGTATAATACTGCGGTGCAGACAGGCACCGCTTGTTTTTTATCAGTTGCAGCTCCCGCGCCAACGCGTCGATGCGCGCACGGCAACCGATAAGCAACCGTCCGCGAGCGGTATCCACCGCCGCCATCAACCGATGCCCATCGGGCACGGCAAGCTCCGCCGCCGCCGAAGGAGTGGGCGCACGCAGATCCGCAACGAAATCGCAGATGGTAAAATCCGTTTCGTGACCCACCGCAGAAATGATCGGGATCGCCGACGCGGCAACCGCACGGGCGACCTCTTCTTCGTTAAACGCCCAGAGATCCTCGATCGATCCGCCGCCGCGCCCGACGATAAGCACGTCCGCCGCACCCATCGTGTTAAATCGCTCAATCGCACCCGCGACCGAGGCGGCAGCACCCTCGCCCTGCACCAGCACGGGGCAGAACACCACCCGCGCAAGCGGGAAACGGCGTCCGAGGACGTTGAAGATATCCCGCACCGCCGCGCCCGTCGGCGACGTAATGACGCCGACGCGCATCGGATAAGCCGGCAACGGCTTTTTGCGGCTGTCGTCAAACAGCCCTTCGGCGGCAAGCCGCTTTTTAAGCTGTTCGAAAGCAATCTGCAACGCGCCGACACCGTCCGGCTGCATCTCTTCGATATAGATTTGGAACGTGCCGCCCGCCTCATACAGCGACACCCGCGCACGGACGATCACCTTCATCCCGTTTTCGGGCTTAAAGGCAAGCTTGGAGGCGTGACCACGGAACATCACCGCTTTGACAACGGCGTTCTCGTCTTTGAGGGACATATACATATGTCCCGATTGATAGTGATGGGTAAAGTTGGATATCTCACCGCTGATGTAGATCTGCGCGAGCTTTTCATCCCGCTCGAGGATCATACGGACATAGCGGTTGAGCTGACCAACGGTTACGACCTTCATCGGCAGTCACCTTCTTCTGCGATACGGCACAGACAGGCTATGCCGACCGCGTTATCCGCGGAATACGCAGGCGGCGCAAACCGCCCGCCATATACTTTGCTGAAACGTTCACGCAGGATGCTGTTGGACATCACCCCGCCTGCATAGACCAGCGGCAAATCGCCGTATTGCGAAAGCAGTGCCGCTGTCATCCCGTCGAGTGCCGCCGCGACGCTGTCGAGGCAAAAGCGCGCCACCTCTTCGGGCGGCTCGCCCTTCGCAATGCGGTCACGGCACTGGTTCTCCACCCCCGAAAGGTGGCAGTCACAGCCGCGTACCGGCACGCGGGGCTTGTACACCCTCTGCGCCTTTAATGCGAGCTGTTCGAGCGCGGGACCCGCGGGAAATTCCAGCCCCAGCATCCCGCCGACGCGATCGATGAGTTGTCCTGCTTTCAGATCCAGCGAATGTCCCACCACGTGGCAGGACAGGATGTTCTCCTCGCTCGGCTCGACCAACAACGCATCCGTTGTACCCCCCGACACGTGAAAGGCAAGAAACGGTTTTTCACGCCACTCGGGACACTCTGCACCGACCAATGCCGCCATCACGTGACCCTGCTGATGGGTGAAAAACCGCACGGGGACACCGAGCACCGCCCCAAGCTGACGCGCCGCCCCCGCACCGACCAAAAAGCACGGCATATACGAGCCGTCGGTCTGTTGCGGTCTGTCGGACGCGGCGACCGCCCGCACGCCCTGTGCGAGCTGTTCGCGCAGACCCTCCACCATATCGGGGAGTTGGCGCGTGTGATGAAACACCGTGTCGCTCTGCCGCAGACCCATCTCCCCTGCTTTTACAGGCAAGAGCTTCTTCACCTGCGTGATCGTGCCGTCGGCGGCGCAATACGCCGCCGAGGTGGTGTAGTTGCTGGTATCCAGCCCTAAAAAACCGCTCATACGGATTCGGGATTTTCGCGGGAAATACTACCGAGAATGCCGTTAATGAACGGAGCATCCTCGTCACCGCCGTACTTCTTCGCCAGCTCCACCGCCTCGTTGATCGATACACTCACGGGGATAGCTTCTTCATACAGCATCTCATACACCGCAAGCCGCATTACCGACAACGCCACGCGCGAGATACGCTCCTTGCTCCATTTCACCGAGTAGGCAGCGATCTTATCATCGATCTCGGCAAGATGCGCCTGCGTGCCCGCCGCCAGCGTCAGCGCAAAAGCGGACACGGGCGTGTCACGCGCCTCGCTCGCCGCGGCCGCCAACTGCTCCACCGGCTGATCGTTAAACATCATTTCAAACAGCAGAGCAAATGCCTGCTCGCGGGATTCCCGTCTGGTCATAATAAACACTCCTGTATGTTCGCTTTTCGTTTCGTATAATTATACACCCAAGAATAGCAAGAAAGCCCTCCACCACCGCAGAGGGCTTCGCTTACCGAATTACGCGTTTGTCTCCTCGAGGACCATACCCTCGACGTGCACGTTGATGCGGGTGACCGGCTTGCCGGTCATAGACTGCACCGCCGATTTAACATTCTGCTGAATCAGCGCGGCAGTCTCCTGAATTTTCGCACCCTGCTTGAGGTTGACAAAAACGTCCAGCACCGTCTCGTGCTCGTTATTTGTTACCTTCACAGCCTTCGGTGCCGCGGTGTTCGTCACAATACCGCGCAGATCCGTCGGGCGTTTCGCCAGACCGGCGACACCGGGAATCTCGCTCACCGACGTAGCGGCGATGGAGGCGATCACATCCTCGGATATGATGCAGCTGCCTTCCGCGGCTTTAAACTCATTGACATCCATTGCTGAATCCTCCTTAGTAAGAGTATAAATTTAATCTTTATATGCCTATTATACCACAAACTTTTCATTTAGCAATGGTTTTTGTAAATTTATTCGAAGTTTTACGCATTAGCTGTGGTGATCTGCACCTTTTCGGACGCGACCTGTGCGTGACTCATCACAATTTCGAGGATTTGCAGGCTCTCCTGCTGCTGCAACTGCTCCGCTTTGACGACCACGCCGCACGTCTGATCGTCGATAAACACCACGCAGTCCTCGAAACCCTTTGCCAGTATCAAATTTTCGATGTTACTCTCCTGCAACACCCGCCCTGCAACGGCGGTTACTTGTTCCTGCGCCTGTTTTTTCTCGTCAGCGGAAGCGTCGGCGCGACCAAGGATCTCCTGCAACAGCCGCAGCGATTCCTCTCGTGCCGCAGTACGCGAGGCGCGCGCTTTTTCAAAATACGATTCGTTATCCGGCGTGTCAACGGAGGTTTCCTCCTTGGGCACGTCACTGACCGTTCCGTTGACAAAATACGCGTCACCTAACGCCCCGTCATCTGACGAGGACGGGGTATCCGTGCCCGTTGATAAGCTCGGCTCATTGGTGAAATAATAGTTCAGATACACCGCCACGCCGAGTGCCGCCACCAGTGCCACCATCATCAGCTGTTTTTTAGCAAAGAATTTTTTCATTGTTACTCCTACTCCTCCTATTGTTGTTTTGCCACACACACGCGACCTGATGAGATGTTAAATGCCGCGCAGACCAGACCCGTCACCCGCTGACAGACGATCGGATCCCCGCCGCCGTCGCACACGATCGCGACGCCTTTGACCGACGGCTGAATCTCGGTTACAAGCAGTCCCACGGGACCGCCCTCCGTCTCGACAATGAGCGTTTTCTCACTGCTGCTATGATCGTCCGCCGTCCCGCTATAGGTCTGATCGGCGGCGTACACGAACCGACTGCCGCTCTCCAAGGTCACCATCACACGGCAATCGCCCACACCGTCCACCTGTCGGATGAGCGCGGTGATGCGCTCTTCCAGTGCGCTCTCCACCTGCGTGACCGACACCGTGCGTCCCGCCGACGCAGCCTCATCCCCCGGCGACTCGCGGTGCGGGATCCATTCCGACAACGCAATGAGCGCAATGCCGATCAATCCAACGATCACCAATAAGCGGATTTTCTGATCTTTATTCTGCGAAAACAGCCGTCGAAAAGATGCCTTTAATTGTTCTGTCATCCGCTATTTTCCTCCCATTCGGCAAGCA
>JAZOCG010000031.1:0-4740 GCA_045596345.1 Acutalibacteraceae bacterium | reverse complement strand
CGCGGTGAACTCGTCGCACAGCCTTGTATTGGCTGTGGGCGTTGTGCTGCGGTGTGTCACGCGAAACTGTTACCCTATGAGATCGTGCGCCGCGCCGAAAATATGCACTATGAACGTCTGCGCCGCCTGACCGCCCATCTGTGCGACGGGTGCGGTGCTTGCTCATATATCTGTCCCGCAGGACGGGATGTTGCCGCCGCGGTGCTTCGCGCCGGCAAGAGCACGGGCCCTGTATTCTTAAATTGGGGAGATGAAGACGATGAAGAATAATCCGGCACCCCATATTCGCACCGAAGCCACCACCCATCATATGATCTTCGATGTGCTCATCGCCGCCGCCGTACTGTGCGTGTTTTCGATATTCAATTACGGCTTTCGCCCCGTTTATATCGTTCTGTTCAGTATGCTGTCCGCTATCGTCAGCGAAGCGATCTGCTGTATCATCCGCCGTAAACCGCTTCGCACCCTGCTCGACGGCAGTGCCGCCGTCACCGGTGCGATCATCGGTCTGGTGATGTCGCCGATGGTCGCCTACTGGGTGCCGATGGTCGGCTCCGCTTTTGCCATTCTGGTGGTCAAAGCTCCATTCGGCGGTTACGGACGCAATGTATTCAACCCCGCTGCGGCGGGCATCGCGATTCTGTCATATTGCACGCCCGCCCGTATGTTCACCTATCCCGCCATCGGCGCAGGAATGAAGCTGCCGCTGACAATGGCGATTCCCTCGGGCGATGTTGCCATCGGCACCTCGCTCGCGGCACAGATCCGCGCGGGTGCAACGCCGACGGTCAATCGCTTGCATCTCTTGCTCGGCGATTTTGTCGGTCCGATCGGCACCACCGCGACGATCGTTCTATTGGCGTGCGCCGCCTATTTCATCATCCGCCGCACCGCGTCCGCCTGGACGATATTACCGTATCTGTTCACCTGCGGATTTATTGCGTGGCTCACCCCGTGCGCCAGCCTCGGCGTCCTGCACAGCATCGCGGCACAGCTTTGCGCCGGTTATGTGCTGTTCACGGGCGTGTTCTTGCTCAACGACCCCGTCACCACACCGCGCTTCTGGCTCGGGCGGGTGATCTATGGCATACTGACAGGTGCGCTGGTTATGCTGTTACAACGGGTCGGTCGTGTGGAAGCGGGCAGCTGTTTCGCTATTCTAATTATGAACACGCTGTCTCCCATCATTGACCGTTGGAGCTATTACGGCTGGCGTAATATCACCCGTCTGTTGCGAATCCGTCGGGAGGTGAAAGCGCATGAGTAAACGGCACTCATTAAAACGCCGCTTCTGGCAGGCGGCAGACTCGTTCATCGAGACCGCCGTCACGAAAAACCTTGTATTGACACAAGCAATCGGCATCTGCCCCATCATCGCAGCGGGCATTACTCTGCAAAACGGGGTAGCTCTGACCTTCTGCACCGCGGCGGTGCTCATTCCGCTGGGGCTGCTGATGCCGCTCATCGGTAACCGTTTGCCCCGTTGGTTGCGCCCCGTGCTGTACGTTCTGCTCGCCGCGCTCGCCTTGGTCGGTGTTTCGTATTTACTCGAGAAATATATTTCCCCCGAACTGTACGCGCGGTTGTATGCGTTCATCCCCCTCATCGCCGTCAATATGTTGCGTGCACACAGCTCCGCGATGGCGCGTACGATGCACCCGCTCGAAACCGTTGTCGAAGCCCTCGGCAGTACCATCGGTTTCGGCACGGTCATCTGCATTATTTCGGCAATCCGCGAGTTGACCATCTATGCGACACTGTGGGACGTTCCCGTTGGCAGCGGTTATACTCTGCCCGAGGCGGCGGCACCCTTTGCCGCGTTCATTCTGCTCGGCTTTATGTCCGCTCTGCTACAGTGGACACGCCACCGCATTGCCGCCTATTTCCGTCAGAAGGAGGCTGAGCATCAATGATGAACTTTTTCGCTTCCGTCTATGACGGTTTTAAAGAGCTGCTCTCCTTCTTCGTCACGATCGCGTTACTGCAAAACATCGTGCTCACCACCGGCTTCGGCTCATCCAGCGTCCTGCGCGTGGTGCGTAAACCCCGCAGTGTTTGGCGGTTCAGCGGAATGCTGACCGTTTTTTCGGTGCTGACGGTGGTCATTGCATACCCGTTAGACAAACTGTTCGGAACGGCCATCACCAACGTCTGGCGTCCGATGATGCTCATCGGCATCACCGCGGTGTTGTATATCCTCGCGGTAATTCTATTATCGAACTTTGCCCGCAATTTCTATGCCCGTATCAGCCGCACGATGCCGCTTGCCGCATTCAACAGTCTGGTGGTCGGCGTGGCGTTGGTATCCAACGTGCAGTTTTCCTCCACCATCGGCGGCATCATCGGTCTGGCGATCGGCGCGTGCCTCGGTTTTGCCCTGCTGACCTTTATTGTCGATGAGGGCATTGAACGCCTCGACAATCCCGATATGCCCGATGCATTCCGCGGGATGCCCGCAACACTCGTCTATATCGGCATCCTCGCCCTCGCGCTGATGGGCTTCACATCCGACTTCTCGCTTATTTAACTGGAGGTATCCCTTATGGGAATGAAACTTCATCGCAACCGCCGCGTGTTCCGCACACGCAACCTGCTGCCTCGCATTCTCGCGTGGGTAGCGGGCGCAGCGGCGATCATTGCCCTCGGCTTCTTCGGTGCCAAGTATTTCACCGAGCATCCGGTCAATACCGCACCCGACAGTTCGCCGAGCGAATCGCAGATAAGCTCTCTGCCCGACGGCAGCGCACCCGAGTCGAGCGAGCCTTCCACCGACGAGCAAACACCCTCGGTGTCGCTTGACAAGGTGCGGGCGTTTTATCTGCCCACCGCCGCGCTCAAAAGCCAGAACACGCTGACCGCCACCCTTACCGATGCGGCGAAGGCGGGCTTTAACGCTGTGGTGCTCGATTTTAAGGATGCCGACGGTGTGCTGTATGTCCGCTCGCAAACCGCACGGGCACAACAAGTCAACAGTTTTGCCGCCGATGCGCTGACCATTGAAGATACGGTCGCTCTGTTTACATCTGTTCGGGAGGCGGGTTTATTACCCATTGCGCGACTGTACGCCTTTATGGACAACGTCGCCGCCCGCGTACTCACCAACGCCCGTATCGCGCACCAAAGCGATCCGTCGTGGGTGTGGTATGACGCCAACCCCGCAAACGGCGGCAAGGCGTGGCTCAACCCCTACGCGGACGAAGCGCATCTCTACATCATCGACCTTGCAAAGGAGTTGCGGGATGCGGGTGCCGCCGCGATCCTGCTCGACGGTGTGCAGTTCCCCGCGCAGACCTCGTCTGCAAGTTTCGGCAACTCCGCTAACACCGCGCTGACGCGCGACGAGATGCTCACCGCTTTCATCGCGAAAGCACGCAGTCTGCTCGGCAACAACTGCCCCGTGATGCTCTCTTGCACCGCAGACAGCGCGCTGAGCACCGACACCCGCGTGTATGGCGGTAATCCTCTCACCTTTGCGCCCTCGATGGCCGCGCCCACCCTGTTCACCGGTGAGATGAAGAGCACCCTTACCGTCGGCAACGAAACCGTCCAAAACACCCCCGATAACCTACAAGCTACCGTGCAGGCTCTGGTCAACCAGATGTCCCTGCGCATCAAGGTGATATCCGCCGACAAGCAACCCACACTCACCCCGTGGTTGCAGGCGTACGGCTACACCGCCGCACAGATAAAGACGGCCATGGACGGCTGTGTGGCAGGCGGTGCGGACAGCTTTATTCTGTATAACCCCGACGGGCAATACGATTTTGCCGCACTAAGATAACGCCCTTTATCAGCATACGCGCGGCGTTTTTGTCCCGACACAAAGGAAACGAAAAAGACCGTTGAGCAGTTTGCTCAACGGTCTTTTTACTATCTTTCCGATAAACCTTATGCTTCGTTTTTGCCGAACTCCGACAGTTGCAGGTCGGGGTTATGCTCGGTTGCCCACGTGATGTTCCAGCTATTGGTGAACAACAGCAATTTCCGCTCGTGCAGGTCCTGAATACGGCGCGTATCCGAGGTGAGGTTGAGTGTTTTGACGTTAATGTCCTCGTTCTCGATCCAACGAATGTACTGGTACGGCAGGTTTTGCATACGGATGTCGACGTTATACTCGTTTTTGAGACGGTAGGTCAGCACCTCAAACTGCAACACGCCGACCACGCCGACGATGACCTCCTCCATACCGCCGCCTAGCTCTTGGAATATCTGAATGGCACCCTCCTGCGCAATCTGGGTGATGCCCTTAACAAACTGCTTGCGCTTCATCGTATCCACCTGCGACACCAGCGCAAAATGCTCGGGTGCAAAGGTGGGAATGCCCTCGAAACGGAACTTCTCGTACCCCGAGCATATCGTGTCACCGATGGAGAAGATACCGGGGTCAAACACACCGATGATATCGCCGGCATACGCCTCGTCCACAATCTCACGGGATTCCGCCATCAGCTGCTGCGGTTGGCTCAGACGCATCTTCTTGTCACCCTGCACGTGGTAGACTTCCATCCCTTTTTCGAACTTGCCCGAGCAAATACGCATAAACGCGATACGGTCGCGGTGCGCCTTGTTCATATTCGCCTGAATCTTAAAGACGAAGGCGGTAAAGCTGTCGTCGAAGGGATCACCCTCCCTGCCCTCTGCCACACGGGGCAGAGGCGAGGTCGTCATTTTCAGGAAGTGTTCGAGGAACGGCTCGATACCGAAGTTGTTAAGCGCGGAGCCGAAGAATACGGGCGAGAG
>JAZOCG010000030.1:0-5158 GCA_045596345.1 Acutalibacteraceae bacterium | reverse complement strand
CCGACCACGATGGCGGCGGTGCTCAACAGTCTGCAGATGGGCTTCCGCACCCTCGCGATCCAAAAGCGGTCGGGCGAGGTGTGGAAGGTGCTCGGCGCGGTAAAGACCGAGTTTGAGAAATTCGGCGGCGCGGTCAAGGCGGCGCAGAACCGCCTTGAGCAGGCGAGCGATGAGCTGGACAAGCTCGTCGGTGTGCGTACTCGCCAGATCCAGCGTAAGCTTGCCAATGTGACCAACCTTGCCGATACGGAGGCGGTCGCTCTTCTTGAGGACGGTGCCGACGAATAAACAGCTTGTCCCTCTGCTATCTATAGGATAGAGGAGTGGATAGGTATGTTTCGACTGATTTCTTGGCATAAATGGCAGAATACCGTCTTGTGTACGGCGGTGGCGGTGCTGGTGGCGATCGGCATTGCGGAAACGGCGGTTGCCCGCCGTGCGGCGACACTCGCCGCCACAGAGGCGAAAAATACGGGCACGGTGTATCTGCCGATCGTGATGTATCACGGGGTGTTGGATGACACGTCCCGTCAGGGACAGTACATCATCACCCCCGCACAGCTCGAAAGTGACCTGAAAACAATCAAAGAAAACGGCTATACCACCGTTACGATGGCGGATGTGTTGGCGTTTGTGGATAACGGCGCGCCATTGCCCGATAAACCGATTATGCTCACCTTTGACGATGGGTATTATAACAACTATCTGTTCGCCGACCCGTTGCTTGAACGCTACGGAATGAAGGCGGTGATATCACCCGTGTGCAAGTGGACCGAGTGGTATTCCGACACCCCCGCGCAGAGTGATCACGCGATCTATTCCCACATCACGTGGCAGGAGATCCGCGATATGGTGCACAGCGGGCGATGGGAGATCCAAAATCACAGCTACGATATGCATTATTGCGAGGCGGGCAAGCGAAAAGGAACGTTGCGCCGTGCTTCCGAAACGGCACAGGCGTATGAGGCGGCGTTGCGGGCGGATCTGTCTACCGCACAACAGCAGCTCACCACCCTCGCGGGGGTGACCCCGACGACGTTCACCTATCCGTACGGCGCGATGTGCGACGAGGCACTGCCGATCATCAAAGACCTCGGCTTTCGTGCGACGCTCACTTGTGAGAGCCGCATCAACCGCATTACCCGCGACAGGGAATGCCTGTATGGGCTTGGACGGTATCTGCGTCCGAGCGGGATAACCGGCAAGGCGTATTTTTCCAAGCTGTTTGCCGCGGTAGAGAAGGCGAAGAAATAAGGAGATTTTACCAATGGAACAGAAAAAGATCGACCGCATCAATGAACTCGCGCATCTGGCAAAGGAGCGTGAGCTGACCGCCGAGGAAGCCGCTGAGCGGCAGGCACTGCGCGCGGAGTATATTGCGGCATTTCGCGCCAATTTAACGGCGCAGTTGGAGAACACCGTCATTGTGGATAAGGACGGTAACCGTATAAAACCTAAAAGGACACCGAAATCTTAAAGGAGGAGATCATAATGGAAAAACTGCTTAGCTTACTGGACACCAATGCGCGTTTATCGATCCGACAGTTGGCGGTTATGCTGAACAAGACCGAGGACGAGGTCGCCGCCGAGATCGCCCGCCTGGAGGCGGACGGCATCATCCGCGGGTATAAGCCGCTCATCGATTGGGAGAAGACCGACCGCGAGCTGGTCACGGCGATCATCGACTTGCAGATCGCACCGAGCAAGGATAAGGGCTTCGACGCCCTTGCTGAAGCGATCACCGCCTTTGACGAGGTGGAGAGCGTGACGTTGATGTCGGGCGGTTACGACCTATCGGTCAAGCTGCGCGGCAAATCCTTCCGAGAGGTCGCGATGTTTGTGCATAAGCGGCTGTCCCCGATGGACGGCGTGCTGTCTACCGCTACCCACTTTGTGCTGAAAACATACAAGGAACGCGGTGTGTTGTTTACTGATAAGGAAAAGGACGAGAGAGGCTTAGTATGAATTACGATAAGTTGCTCAACACCACCCTGCGGGAACTGAAGCCATCCGGCATCCGTAAGTTTTTTGACATTGCGGCGGAGATGGACGAGGTGATCTCGCTGTCGGTGGGCGAACCGGATTTTGCTACTCCGTGGCATATTCGGCAAGAGGGCATCCACACGCTGGAGAAGGGGCGCACCTGGTACAGCCCCAACGCGGGTTTGCTTGCGTTGCGCGAGGCGATCGCGGGCTATCTTCGGCGTCACGGCGGTGTGGAGTATGACCCGAAAAGTGAGATCTTGGTCACGGTCGGCGGCAGTGAAGCCATCGACTTGACTTTTCGCGCCTTGCTCAACGCGGGTGACGAGGTGCTCATCCCCGAGCCGAGCTTTGTGTGCTACGAGCCGCTGACCCGTATGGCGGGCGGTGTGCCCGTGCCGCTGGTCACGCGTATGGAGGACGAGTTCCGTCTGACCGCAGAGGCGGTGAAGGCGGCGATCACCCCGCGCACGAAATTGTTGGTGCTTCCGTTCCCCAACAACCCCACGGGTGCCATTATGGAACGCGCGCATCTCGAGGCGATCGCCGACGTACTGCGCGGCACGGATATTATGGTGCTGTCGGATGAGATCTACGGCGAGTTGACCTACGGACGTGAGCACGTCAGCATCACCACGCTGGACGGTATGCGTGAGCGCACGGTGCTCGTCAGCGGTTTTTCCAAAGCGTTCGCGATGACGGGTTGGCGACTTGGTTACGCCTGCGGTCCCGCGCCCGTGATGAAGATGCTGACCAAATTGCATCAGTTCGCCATTATGTGCGCCCCGAGCACGGCGCAGTATGCCGCCATCGAGGCGATGAATAACGGCGATGCCGCGGTCGCGTCGATGCGGGATGAGTATAATATGCGCCGTCGCCTGACGGTGGACGGGCTGAATAAACTCGGACTGACCTGCTTTGAGCCGCAGGGCGCGTTTTACGTGTTCCCCTGCATCCGCTCGACGGGAATGACGTCGGAGGAGTTCTGCAGTCGCCTGCTTAAAGAAAAGCACGTCGCGGTGGTGCCCGGCAACGCTTTCGGTGACAGCGGCGAGGGCTTTGTGCGTATTTCCTATTGTTATTCCGTCAACCACATCTCCGAGGCGTTAAAGCGCATTGGGGAGTTCCTTAAGGAGAACGGGTTATGCAAGTGATCGTCCACGCCCCTGCGAAGATCAACCTGACGTTGGATGTGGTCGGTGTGCGCGCGGACGGGTATCACCTGCTGGAGAGCGTGATGCAGTCGGTGGACTGCTATGATACGTTGACGGCGACTGCAACCGACGGTGCGCTGACACTCGAGGTGCTCGGCGCACCGCCCTGTCCCGCGGAGAAGAACACCGCCTACCGTGCCGCGCAGGTGTTTTTGCGCGAAACGGGGATAAAAGGCGGCGCGGCACTGACGCTGACAAAACGCATCCCGCAACAGGCGGGTATGGGGGGCGGCAGTGCGGACGCGGCGGCGGCTTTGCTGGCACTGGACAGGTTGTACGATACCCGTTTGTCGGTTGACAAACTGTGCGCGATGGGTGTGCAGGTCGGCGCGGACGTGCCGTTTTGCGTGCTCGGCGGTACCGCGATGGTGACGGGCATCGGTGAGGGGCTTCGGTCCTTGCCCGCTTTGCCCGACTGTCATATCGTTATCGCACAGCCGGTCGATGGTGTATCCACGGCGGCAGCGTATGCCGCGCTTGACCGTGCCCCGATTCCGCAGCACCCCGATAACCCCGCGGTAGTGGACGCGTTGCATCGCGGTGACCTCGGCAGCGTGTGTGCGGGGGTGTTTAATGTGTTTGAACCGGCGACCGCGATCGACGGTGTGGCGGCGATCCGCCGTCGGATGACGGAGTTTTCGCCGCTCGCCTCGCAGATGACCGGCAGCGGCTCTGCGGTGTTTGCCATCTTTGACAATGCCGCGCAGGCGGGGGCGTGTGCGGACGCGCTCGCGGGGGAATTTCCCGTGGCGTTTGTATGCCGTCCGTGCGGCGGCAACCGCGTGGAAACAAAATAAATTGCATAAAATTACCAAATCCCGTCCATACTGTCACTACAAGACAGAGAGGATGGGATTTTTATGTTGTTATCGAGGCGGTTTTTGCGTGCGGGGGTCGGCGGGCTTGTGTTATGCCTGCTCATCTCGCTGTGCGGGTTTTACGGGCGTTGTACGGGGGTGCGGGAGAGCGTGGTGCGCCTGCATATCCTCGCCAATTCCGACAGTGACGAGGATCAGGCACTGAAACTCCTCGTGCGCGACGCGGTGGTGGAAGCCGCCGCGGGGTGGCTGGACGGCGCGGCGAACGCGGACGAGGCGCAAACGCTCGCGAGCGCGCGCCTGCCCGAACTCAAAGCAGTCGCACAACAGACGGTAACTGATGCGGGCTACGATTACCCTGTGGATGCGACGCTGTGTACGATGTATTTTCCTACGCGGCAGTACGATAACGTCACGCTGCCTGCGGGGGTATATGAGGCGGTGCGCTTTACCATCGGTAGCGGAGAGGGGAAGAATTGGTGGTGCGTGGTGTACCCGCCGCTGTGCGCGGGTGCGGCGATGGAGCGCAAGACACTCAGCGACGTATTGGACGGCGAGCAGGTCGCGATGGTGACGGATGCGACGCGGTTTGCGGTACGGTTTAAGGTCGTGGAATGGTGGGAAACACTGGTTGATTTTCTGCGCCGATAAAGCGACACAGAAATTTTTCAAAAAACTTGAATTTTTCTCTTGACAAACGGGGATGCTTAGTGTATTATAGTCAAGCGGCTTTTGAGAGCCGTTGGTGACGCACGCACCTTTAGCTCAGTTGGTAGAGCACCTGACTCTTAATCAGGGTGTCCAGGGTTCGAGTCCCTGAAGGTGCACCATTAGATGGCCCGTTGGTCAAGTGGCCTAAGACTCCGGCCTCTCACGCCGGCAACAGCGGTTCGAATCCGCTACGGGTCACCACCGCAACGCTTTTCGGCGTTGCACCCAGTTGGTGCTGATGACGGTGAGGGTACACCTGTTCCCATCCCGAACACAGCAGTTAAGCTCACTTGTGCCGACAATACTTGGCTGGAAGCGGCCCGGGACGATAGGTAGGCGCCAACACAAACGTCTTTTCACTGTGACAGGTTTGCCAACAGGCGAGCCGAGGCAATCACGGCGATCAGACAGTCCTCGCTCTGCGAGGGCACA
>JAZOCG010000029.1:0-8689 GCA_045596345.1 Acutalibacteraceae bacterium | reverse complement strand
CACGCGCCAAAGGACTTGTCCGCACCGAAGGCAAGGAATACGTCGTGCAGGACGGCGATGTTGTCGAGTTCCTGTTTAACGTCTGATATTAAGCGCATATTTATAGCATAATAAACAGACGGGGGGCAGTTCATT
Organism: Acutalibacteraceae bacterium; assembly: GCA_045596345.1. Lineage (GTDB taxonomy): Bacteria > Bacillota > Clostridia > Oscillospirales > Acutalibacteraceae > UBA5905. The sequence goes on along the minus strand of JAZOCG010000029.1, from coordinate 8,554 downwards.
TGAACTGCCCCGCGGCTGTTTTTGTTTGCTGAAAAAATTTTTTCAAAATGCGAAAAAACTATGATTTTCCTATTGATTTTTTCTAAAAAACCCGTTATAATATGTGTAAGTGGCGAAAAGTGCATCAAAGTGGTGGGATGTGGTGATTTTCCACACTTTCCACAGAGTTTTCCACAGCGGATGGTGATCCATCCCAATTGATCGCAAGGAGGTGACAGGGATATGATGCTGTACGGTCGTTTTGAACATAATATGGACGCTAAGGGACGCGTGTTTGTCCCTGTCAAGTTGCGTGAGAAATTGGGTGAGACCTTTATCGCTGCCTGTGTGCTTGATCGCTGTGTCAGCCTGTATTCGCTCGAGGAGTGGGACAGCCTGCTCGAGAAGATCGCGAGCGGTCCGATGGCCGAGACGCGTAAGCTTCTTCGCAAGGTGACCGAGTCCGCAGAGGATGTCACTCCCGATGCGCAGGGACGTATCCTGCTTAACAAAAACCTTATTGCTCACGCGGGGTTAGAAAAGCCCGCGCTTATCATCGGTGCCGGTCGCCGCGCGGAGATATGGAATCCTGCGGTGTACGAGGCGGAGATGGCGGATATGACCGACGACAAGCTCGAAGAAGAGTTTATTAAATATGGCTTCTAATCATACGGCACAGCCGTTTGGCTACCATCGACCGGTTCTGCTCGAGCAGACCATCAACGCGCTGAACATTCGCCCCGATGGTATCTATGTCGACGGCACGGCAGGCGGTGGGGGACATTCCCACGCGATCGCGAGTCGTCTGACGACGGGACGGCTGATCGCTCTCGATCAAGACCCCGACGCGATCGCTGAGGCGGGGAAACGGCTTGAGGGGTTGCCCGCGACGCTGGTGCAAACGAATTTTATGTATATGGATCGGGCGTTGGACAAGCTCGGCATCGACAAGGTGGACGGCATCCTGCTGGATATCGGCGTGTCATCCCATCAACTTGACGCACCTGAGCGTGGTTTTTCCTATCACCACGACGCACCGCTGGATATGCGAATGAGTCAGAGCGGCACGACCGCCGCCGATCTGGTAGCGACATTGTCGGAGAAAGAACTCGCTGATATCTTTTGGCGGTTCGGGGAGGAAAAATTTTCTCGACCCATTGCCCGCGCGATCGTCCGACAGAGGGACAAGCTTCCCATTACGACGACTTTACAGCTTGCGGAGCTGATCAGTTGTTCCGTTCCCGCCGCGGCGCGACGTGACGGGCACCCCGCCAGACGGGTGTTCCAGGCGTTACGCATCGCGGTCAACGGCGAACTCGATTGCCTGTCAGCCGCGCTGGACACGGCGTTTGACCGCTTGAATGAGGGCGGGCGGCTCGCGATCATCACCTTCCACTCGCTGGAAGACGCGATGGTGAAAAATCGCTTTGCCGAATGGCGGCAGGGTTGCACCTGTCCGAAGGAATTTCCCGTCTGCGTGTGCGGACGTACCCCTGCGGCACAGTTGGTGCTCAAAAAGCCGGCGGTTGCTACACCGCAGGAGTTGGAAGAAAACCCCCGTAGCCGCAGTGCTAAACTGCGTTGCGTGCAGAAAAGCCACGACCGATACAAGGATTAATCAGAAAGAGAGGTGAACGACCATGGCAAACATCAACGAAGCATACGATTTAGACTTGTTCCGTCCGCGCGAGCCGAAGCTCGTAGCGTTGGAGGGAAATAAGAAGACCGCTGAGGACAACCGTAAGCGCGCTCGTCGGCATGCCCGTTTTAACGTGGTCGTTTACCTTGCGCTCGCGTTGACTGCGGTCGCCATTATCGGGTATTTGATCACCAGCAATGTGCGTATGACCGAAATGAATAAGGCGATCGCCGACTACAATACCGAACTTAACACCCTGCACAGCGAGCGCGTGCGTCTGGAGGCGGAGCTGTCGGGCAAGACCTCTGCCGAGCAGATCAATAAGTACGCGCAGGAAAACGGGATGACGCCCGTCGACAGCAACCGTATTTATTATATCACCACCGACAGCGAGGATATTGTTACGGTCCCCGGTGGCGGACAGACGTGGTTTGACCGTTTATGGGCGGCTGTGTGCAAACTGTTTTCCTGATTATGGGCACAGGCATAATGTGCGCCCGTCTGAAATACGTATAGATGATGGGCAACATCGAGAGTTGAGACGGGTACGATCTTAACTCTCGTTTTGTGTTTTATTTGCCCGTCGAAAAAAGGGATAATTCGGCAAAATTCCACTGATACCACCCCGCGCGAGACGGGAGAGAGGACGGTCCGCTATGGCAAAACAGCAAAAAACGGTTACCACCCGCACCCCCACACGACAGATGCGCCGCCGTGCGCTTATCGCGGTGATTTTGGTTGTCGGTGTGTTTTTTCTTGCGGATGCGCTCAAGCTCGCGCAGCTACAGCTTCTTGAGTCGGAGGACTGGCGTAAGCGCGCGGTTTCTCAGCAGATGAGCGATACGGTCGTGTCGGCGAAACGCGGCACCATCTACGATGCCAATATGGAGCCGCTTGCGGAATCCGCCGAGGTGTGGAAGATCATTATGTCTCCTAAGGACATCGCCGCGATCAACTGGCAGCGCATCACGGGCGTGGATACAAACCGCGAATTGACCAACGATCAAGCGTTGGAACTGAAGCGGGAATTTATCGCCAAGGGTTTGTCCGAGATGTTTGGGCTGGATTATGAAAAAGTGTATAAACAAACAGGAAAAACCACTTCGCAGTATGAAGTGATCAAATACAAGGTAGAATATAAGCAGAAGACCGCCTTTTCCGAGTGGGTGAACGCCAACGGGCTGTCCCGCGCGTTTTACATCATCACCGACTATAAGCGGTATTATCCGCAGGGGACGCTCGCGTCCACTGTGCTCGGTTTCACGGGGACGGACAACAACGGTCTTGAGGGTATCGAGAAAAAGCACGAGGCGTTGCTTGCGGGCACGCCCGGGCGTATTGTCACCGCACAGAACGGTATCGGCGACGAGATGCCCACCACGATGGAATACACCAAGGTGGTGGATGCCGCGGACGGCAACAGCTTGGTGCTGACCATTGACTCCACCATCCAGATGTACGCGGAGAAATACCTCGCCGAAGGCATCGCCAATGCACAGTGTACCAACCGTGGTGTTGCAATCGTAATGGATGTCAACACCGGTGCGATCCTCGCGATGGCGACCAAGGGCGACTACGACCCCAACGACCCCTTTACCATCGCCGATCCCACGACAGCGGAACTGCTGGCGACGTTGTCGGGCGAGGAGCACGACACAACGCTCAGCGTTGCGCGTCAGTTGCAGTGGAAGAACAAGGCTCTCACCGACACCTATGAACCAGGCTCGGTGTTTAAGGTGTTCACCACCGCTATCGGTTTAGAGGAAAATCAGCTGTCCGAGGGCACGACTTTCAACTGCCCCGGCTACTATGTGGTCGGCGGGTGGACTATCCGCTGTCACGAGCACGGCGGTCACGGTACGTTAGATTTGCCGAATGCCATCTCCAAGTCCTGCAACCCCTATTTTATGCAGCTCGGTATGCGTATCGGCGCGAGCACCTTCTTTAAGTATTTCAACGGCTTTGGCTTCACAGAGAAGACCGGTATCGATATGATCGGCGAGGCATCCAACGCGGGGCTGTATCACTCTACGGCTGTAATGGAACAGCAGGCATCGTCGCTTGCAACGACCGCATTCGGTCAGACCTTCAAGATCACGCCGATCCAGATGATCACCGCAATGTCGGCGGTCGCCAACGGTGGCAAGCTGATGACGCCGTATGTGGTCGGTCAGGTGCTGGACGGCGAAGGAAACGTGGTATCCACCACGCAACCGCAGGTCAAGCGGCAGATCATTTCCGCACAGACCTCACGCCGTATCTGCGATATGCTCGCGGCGGCGACCAACGGCGGCGGTTCCAAGAACGCTTACGTTGCGGGTTACCGCGTTGCGGGCAAGACAGGTACGTCGGAAAAGCGCGACATCACCGACAGCTATGAGGTGGTTGCGTCCTTCGGCGGGTTTGCGCCCGCAGACGATCCGCAGGTCGCGGTACTGGTATTGCTCGACCAGCCTCAGTGCGCGGTGCGTTTCGGCGGTACGATCGCCGCACCTGTCGCGCAGAAGATTTTAGACTCGATCCTGCCTTATATGGGCATCGAGCCCGAATACACCACCGAGGAGCTTGCGAAGCTCAGCCGCACCACGCCGAATGTGGAAGGCACGGCGGTCGCGGCGGCACAGACAAAGCTGTCTAATCTCGGGCTCAAGACCACCATTCTGGGCGGCGGCAACACGGTCGTCAAACAGGTCCCTGCCGCAGGGCAGACCATTCCTGCGGGCGGCACGGTGCTGCTGTATACCGAGGAGACCGACGCGGTGACTGTCACTGTGCCCGATTTCGCGGGGCTTTCGGTGACGCAGGTCAACGCTCTCGCTGCCAACTTTGGACTTAATGTGCAGATGCAAGGTCTGTCGGTCGGCGGCGGCACGTCTGCGGTCGCCAACACCCAGAGCATCGCCAAGGATACCAAGGTGCCCAAGGGCACGGTGGTGACGGTGCATTTCCTGTATAACGATACCAACGACTCCACAGCGGTAGGGTAGAGCGAGATATCCGAACCCGCCTCAAAGCGGCGGATTTCGGTGCTTTTCACCCTATTTGATCTCGCAAGGCTTGCGGGTTTACGAGTATTTTAACGAAAATAGAGCGAAAATCCCCCTTTTCAAAAAGGTGTTCGGATATTTCGCTCTACCCTAGGCTAATTCCGAAAGGGGAACAGCAATGAAACTGCAAGATTTGATTCGCGGCACGGGCATTGTTCTGCAGACGATCGACGGCGATCGGGAGATCACCGGCATCACCTGCGACTCGCGTCGAATTGAAAAAGACGGGCTGTTTGTCTGTATCGCAGGCACGGCAATGGACGGACATCGCTTTGCCGCCGACGCGGAAAAGGCGGGTGCTGCCGCAATATTAGTTCAGCGCGATCTCGGTCTGCGCACGCAGATTATGGTGAAGGATACCCGCCTCGTGTGGGCACAGCTGTGTGCGAACTGGTTCGGGAATCCTGCGAAGAAATTGCACCTTATCGGAGTGACCGGCACCAACGGCAAGACCACCACTACCTGTCTTATTAAGTCGATGCTGGAATATGACGGGCATAAGGTGGGACTCATCGGCACGGTACAAAATATGATCGGGGATCGGGCACTGCCCGCGGGTCACACCACCCCCGACTCCTACGATATGCAAAGTATGTTTAACCTGATGGTCGCCGAGGGCTGTGACTATTGTGTGATGGAGATCTCCTCCCACGCGCTGGATCAGCAACGTGCGGCGGGCTGTGTATTCGATGTCGGCGTGTTCACCAACCTCACACAGGATCACCTCGACTATCACGGCACGATGGAAAACTATATGGCGGCGAAGAAAAAACTCTTTTCGATGTGCCGCTGTGGCATCTTCAATATCGACGACCGTTGGGCGGCGGCGATGATGGAAGATGTTCCCTGCGCGAGCACCACCTTCTCAACGAAGGATAACACCGCCGACTACGTCGCACACAATATCCGCCACCGAGCGGACGGCGTATCATTCGAGCTCGTCGGTACGGGGACGATCGGGCGTGTGAAGCTCGCGATCCCCGGACAGTTTTCGGTGTATAACGGTCTTGCCGCCGCTACGGCTTGTCTGGCGACGGGAATGCCGTTTGAACGGGTGACCGAGGCACTGAGTGCCGCAACGGGCGTCAAGGGACGCGCCGAGGTGGTGCCGACGGGACGGGATTTTACCGTGGTCATCGACTACGCGCACACACCCGATGGATTGGATAATATCTGCCGTACTCTTAAGGAGTGCTGTGCGGGTCGACTAATTACGCTGTTCGGCTGCGGCGGTGACCGCGATAAGACGAAGCGTCCGCAGATGGGTGCGATCGCCGCGTCGATCTCGGATTATGTGGTTGTCACTTCGGATAACCCCCGCACCGAAGATCCGTCTGCGATCATCGCGGATATTGTTGCGGGACTCGAGGGGACAAAAACCCCTTATACCGTTATTGAAAACCGTGTCGAGGCGATTCGTTGGGCGATCGCCAACGCGCAGGCGGGAGATACCATTCTGCTCGCGGGGAAGGGGCACGAAACCTACCAGATCCTCAAGAGCGGTACCATTCATTTGGATGAACGGGAGGTTGTCGCGGACGCGTTAGCGACCCTGGCAAAAGCGGAATAAAAACGGAGGGTGATCGTATGAAAAACAGCCTCATTTTGATTGTAACGGGAATGGTGTCCTTTGCCATTTCCGCGGCACTCGGCAAGGTGTGTATCCCGTGGTTGCATAAACTCAAATTCGGACAGACCATCCTCGAGGACGGCCCGACCTGGCACCAGAAGAAGCAGGGCACGCCGACGATGGGCGGTATTATGTTTATCGCCGCGACGGTGGTGACCGCATTGTTTGCGTTATTGGTCGGTAGTTTGTTCAAGGTGCCGGGCGTGTTCAGTATTCCATACGACACGGTGCGGCTGATCGCAGGCTTGGCGTTGGCGATTGGTTGCGGTGGGATCGGCTTTCTTGATGACTATATCAAGGTGGTCAAAAAGCGCAATATGGGTCTGACCGCGCTGCAGAAGATGCTGTTGCAGCTGATGCTGTCGGCGGCATATGCGATCGTGCTGTATATCTACGGCGACGGTCGGTTTAACATCCCCTTCTTCGGCACGGTTAACTGGGGCATTTGGTTTATTCCTTTCTGCGTGTTCGTGGTGGTGGCGGTGTCCAATGCCACCAACCTCACCGACGGTGTCGACGGTCTGTGCGGTATGACCGGTTTTACCGCGGCGTTGGCGTTTTTGGTGCTCGCAGGACTTGCCAATCTGTTTGGCGAGTGTCTGTTTGCGGTATCGCTTGCGGGCGCGCTCGCGGGATTTCTCGTGTGGAATTTACATCCGGCGAAGGTGTTTATGGGGGATACCGGCTCGTTGTTCATCGGTGGCGCGCTTACCGCGCTCGCGTTTGGCATTGAGCAACCCTTCTTACTGATACCCGTGGGGATTTTATACATAGCCGAAAACCTGTCGGTTATTCTGCAGGTCGGTTATTTCAAGCTCACCCACGGAAAGCGATTGTTTAAAATGAGTCCGCTCCACCACCATTTTGAACTGTGTGGTTGGAGCGAGAATAAAATCGTTACGGTGTTCACGGCGGTGACGGTGATCGGCAGTGCGATCGGCGTGCTACTGATGCTGTACGCGTAACGAGTAATTCACGAGAGGAGAAAGCCTTATGGCAAAAGCGGGTACAACGTCTTTTCCGTCGGCGGGTAAGCTGAAACGACGGCTATTTAATTTGACAAGCGGTTTTGATATGCCCTTCTTTATTTTGCTGATGATCGTGTTGGTCGTCGGCTTGGCGACGCTGTATTCCGCCAGTCACGTGTATGCTTTCAACTACCAGGACGGCGACAGCTATTTCTACATCCGCAAGCAGCTATTGTGGGTGGTGATCGGTCTTGTCGGTATGCTGATCGTGTCGATGGTCGACTACCACGTGCTGCATAAATTTGCGTGGGTGATCTGGCTTATCAGCCTTGTTTTGCTGATCGTGGCGTTTCTGATGCCCTCCTCCACGGGCGTGCATCGTTGGATTCGTATACCGGGGCTCGGGCAGTTTCAGCCCTCGGAGTTGGCGAAGTTTGCGCTCGTTCTTTTGTTCGCACACCTCATTTCACTGAATCATAAGAAAATGAAAACCTTCACCAAGGGTTTTCTGCCCTTGTTTTTATTGCTCGGTGTCACCTGCGCTCTGGTCATCATCGAGCCGCATCTGTCGGGTACGTTGCTTATCGGTTTGCTCGGTTTTGCGATGATGTATATCGGCGGCGTGCGTATCGGTTGGCTGCTCGGCGTTATCGGCGTCGGTGTTGCGGGCGTGGTGTTTATGGTCGCGGTGCTGGGGTATGAGCAGGATCGTATTTTGGTATGGTTGCATCCCTTGGAGTCGTATGCCAACGAGATCACTTTCGCCGACGGTATGTCGGGTAAGGACCACGCATGGCAGACCATCCAGTCGCTGTATGCTATCGGCTCGGGCGGTTTGCTCGGTCTCGGGCCGGGCGATTCGCGGCAGAAGCATTTGTTCTTGCCCGAACCGCAAAACGACTTTATTTTCTCCGTTTTTTGTGAGGAGATGGGTTTTGTCGGCGCGGTGTTGGTGCTCGTACTGTTTGCCCTGCTTGTGTGGCGCGGGTTTGTCATCGGTATGCGCTCACCCGATAAGTTTGGTTGTATGCTCGCCATCGGGCTTACTCTGCAGATCGGTCTGCAGGTCGCGATTAACATCGCGGTGGTATCCAACCTGATGCCGAACACGGGCATCAGCTTGCCTTTCTTCAGCTACGGCGGTACCTCCATTCTGATGCTGATGGCGCAGATGGGCGTGGTGCTTTCCGTATCCAGACAGTCCAAGATGGAAAAACTATAAGGGGGAAAACCCTATGCGTATATTGATGACCGGCGGCGGCACGGCAGGACACATCAACCCTGCTCTGGC
>JAZOCG010000028.1:0-4126 GCA_045596345.1 Acutalibacteraceae bacterium | reverse complement strand
CATTGGGGTTGAAGGCCGTATCCATGGTGGGAGCGCCCTCCAGATCCACATACTGGGTGGCAATCTGACCGTTCTCTGCCAGCTGCCGGATCACATACTCAGGGGCGATGAAGCGGCCTTCACCGTGGGAGATGGCAACATTCACCACATCGCCCACATTCATCAGGCTCAGCCAGGGGCTCTTGTTGGATGCGATCCGGGTACGGACGATCCGGCTCTGGTGACGGCCGATGGTGTTGAAGGTCAAAGTGGGGCAGTTCTCGTCGGTGTCGATGATCTTGCCGTAGGGAACCAGACCCAGCTTGATCAGTGCCTGGAAGCCGTTGCAGATACCTGCCATCAAACCGCCGCGCTCGTCCAGCAATGCGGTAACCGCTTCCTTGACCGCCGCGTTGCGGAAGAAGGCGGTGATGAACTTCGCCGAGCCGTCGGGCTCGTCGCCGCCGGAGAAACCGCCGGGCACAAAGATCATCTGCGCGTCCTTCACCTTATCGGAGAAGGCGGCAACGCTCTGCGCGACCGCGTCGGCGGTGAGGTTGCGGATGACAAAGATCTCCGCCTCGGCACCCGCACGCTGTACCGCACGGGCAGAGTCGTATTCGCAGTTGGTGCCGGGGAACACGGGGATGAGCACGCGAGGCTTCGCCACCTTGATGGCAGGAGCGCGATCGCACTTGCCCTCAAACGAGAAGGTGGGGATCGCCTCGGTGTCCTCCTTAGCCTTGGTGGGATAGACATCCTCCAAGGTCGCGGTATTGAGCGCGTACAATTCGTCGATGGTGGCGGTGTCGCCCTCGAGGGCGATGACACCGTCATCGGTGGTGACACCCAGCTTGAACACGCCATCCGCATTGACCTCTTCGGTCAACTCAGCGACGATAAAGTCATAGAACGGCAGATGCCAGTCACCACCCAATTTCGCCTCGGAGGCAAAGCCGATATGGTTACCGAAGGACATCTTCATCACCGCTTCGGCGATGCCGTTCCCCACCGCCCAGGCGGCTTTGACCTTGCCCTGCTGTGCCAGCGCGTGGAAGGTCTCCCACGCCGCCTTGACACTGTCAGCAGAGTTATCCTTCGGCGCAAAGAGGTATACGGGATGCCCCGCCTCTTTGAACTCGGGGGTGATGACGTCGTTCTTGTTGATAGGAGCGATCGCGAAGGAGATCAGCGTCGGCGGCACATCCTTATCCAAGAAAGTGCCCGACATCGAGTCCTTACCGCCGATGGCGGCGGCACCCAACTCCAACTGCGCGTCCAGCGCGCCGAGAAGCGCGGCAAAAGGCTTGCCCCAACGGGCAGGCTCGTTTTTGAGCTTTTCAAAGAACTCCTGCAAGGTCAGGTACGCGAGCTTATAATCACAGCCCGCGGCAACCAACTTCGCTACGGAAGAATAAATGGATGCGCGTGCGCCCGTGTAGGGGTCGACCGACAGATGATCGGGATCGCAACCCCAGCTGAACACGCTCGCCTGATCGGTCTGCTGACCGGGCAGAATGGGCAGGACCGCCGCCATCGACTGAGCAGGGGTGAGCTGACGTTTGCCGCCGAAGGGCATCGTCACGCTACCCGCACCGATGGTGGAGTCGAAGCGTTCCACTAAGCCCCGACGATCCGCCGTCTTAAGGTCGGATGCCATCTCGCGCAGAGAGCCGTAAAGCGGGCGGCTTAGCACCGACAGATCCTTTTCGGTGACTTCGATCGCGGCGTGCTTCACCGCACCGTTGGTGTCGAGGAACGCACGGGACAGGTTAGCAATAGTCTGCCCCTTCCAACTCATCACCATACGCGCCTCTTCGGTCACTTCCGCGACGCGATATGCCTCGAGATTTTCCTCCTCAGCGAAGGCAATGAAGCGGTCGGCATCTTCTGCGGCGACCACCACCGCCATACGCTCCTGCGATTCGGAGATGGCGATCTCGGTACCGTCCAGACCGTCGTATTTCTTACGCACCGCGTCGAGGTCAATGCGCAGACCCGGGGCAAGCTCGCCGATCGCAACCGACACGCCGCCCGCACCGAAGTCGTTACACCGCTTAATGAGGCGGGTGACCTCGGGGTTGCGGAACAGACGCTGGATCTTGCGCTCTTCGGGCGCGTTACCCTTCTGCACCTCAGACGCCATCGTGGTTAGGGATTTCATATTATGGCTCTTGGACGAGCCGGTCGCGCCGCCGATACCGTCGCGACCTGTGCGACCGCCAAGCAGCACCACTACGTCCCCGGCAGCGGGACGCTCACGGCGCACATTGTACGCGGGAGCCGCGGCGACAACCGCACCGCATTCCAGACGCTTCGCAACGTAGCCCTCGTGGTACATCTCCGCTACATGACCCGTCGCCAGACCGATCTGGTTGCCGTAAGACGAATAGCCCGCCGCCGCCGTCTGGCAGATCTTGCGCTGCGGCAGTTTACCCGCCATCGTCTCAGCGATGGTCTTGCGGGGATCGCCCGCACCCGTCACGCGCATCGCCTGATGCACGTAAGCACGACCCGACAGCGGGTCACGGATGCAACCACCGATACAAGTCGCCGCGCCACCGAAAGGCTCGATCTCGGTCGGGTGGTTGTGGGTCTCGTTCTTAAACATCAACAGCCAATCCTGCTCTTCCCCATCTACCGTCGCGGTCAGATGAATGGAACAGGCGTTGATCCCTCCAGACTCGTCGAGCTCGGGGGTCATCCCGCGCTTTTTGAGCACCTTGGTGGCGATGGTGGCAATATCCATCAACGTCTGCGGACGCGCCGCCGCCTTTTCTTCGCCGTACACTTCCACACGCGACGCAAGATACCGCTCGTAGGCGGCCTGTACGGCGGGGTCGTGAATACGGACATTCTCAAAATGCGTGGAGAACGTGGTGTGACGGCAGTGGTCGGACCAGTAGGTGTCCACCACACGGATCTCGGTGATGGTGGGGTCACGGTTCTCCTCGTCACGGAAATAATTCTGCAAGAACTTGAGGTCGTCGAGATCCATCGCGAGACCCAACTCGTCCAGCAACTCCGCGAGCGCGGTCTCGTCCATCGCGATAAAGCCCGTCACGGTCGCCACCGCGCTGGGCACAGCATACTCCGCGACCAGCGTCTCGGGCTTATCGAAGCCCGCTTCGCGCGCCTCAACGGGGTTAATGACGTATTTCTTAATCTCGGCGATCTGCGCGTCGGTCAGGTCGCCGTAAAGGGCGTACACCTTCGCCGTACGGATGAGCGGACGCTCACCCTGCGAGATGATCTGGATGCACTGCGCCGCGGAATCCGCCCGCTGGTCAAACTGACCGGGCAGATACTCCACCGCAAACACCGTCGCGCCGTCAAACGCCACCTCGTCATACACGATGTCGAGCTGAGGCTCAGAGAACACCGTACCCTTGGCGTAGTTAAACAACTCTTCGGTTATATTCTCCGCATCATAGCGGTTGAGCACGCGCACATCCTCAAGAGCGGTGATGCCCAAAAGCGTGCGGGCATCCGACAGAAGGGCTTTTGCCTCGTTGGCAAGCTCCTGCTTCTTTTCGACAAATACTCTGTAAACCATACTTTTTCTTACCCTTTCGCTTTCAATGCTTTCGCGCCGATATCGCGGCGGTAATACGCGTTATCAAACCGCACCTGCGCGGTAAGGCTGTACGCCTCGTCTATCGCCTGCGCGAGTGTGTCGGCGGTCGCCGTCACACCCAGCACACGTCCGCCGCTGGTGCAGAGGGTATCCCCTTTGAGTTCCGCGCCCGCGACATACACGTGCGGGGCGACCTCGGCGGGGATGGTAATGGCAAACCCCTTGTCATATGACTGGGGGTAACCTTTCGATGCCATAATAACACAGCAAGCACTGCCGTCACGAAATTTGACCGGTGTTTCGGCAAGCGTGCCGTCGGTGGTCGCCTGCATCACAGTGAGCAGGTCACTCTCGAGAAGCGGCAACACCACCTGCGTTTCGGGATCACCGAAACGGCAATTATATTCGATGACCTTCGGACCGTTCTCGGTGAGCATCAGACCGAAATACAGACAACCCTTGAAGGTTCTGCCCTCGGCGTTCATCGCCTTGATCGTCGGCAGGAAGATGGTCTTCATACATTCCTCGGCGATCTCGTCGGTGTAGTAGGGATTGGGGGCGACGGTGCCC